>JANMMV010000466.1:0-16656 GCA_031373565.1 Saprospiraceae bacterium | reverse complement strand
ATTGCCATATGAAGACGGATTGGCGTACTGTTTGTGCTTGCGGCCGTCGGTGGGGATGATGCGAAACGGGTCGCCCGAAATGTCTTCATAGAAGAAGATGATCTCGTTATACCTGCACAAGATGTATATGAGATACAGAGTTTTATCGATGGATCTATCATGACTATCTATGATGCACCTTGGCCAGGATTTACCCCTGATTTGTTAAGTATCGTACTTGTTACGGCAATCCAAGCGAAAGGTAGTATCTTGATCCATCAGAAGATGTTCGAAAGCAGACTTTTCTTTGTCGATAAACTTATAGACATGGGTGCTCAAATCATCTTGTGTGATCCACACCGTGCCACAGTCATAGGACTAGAGCGTCGCTCACAGTTAAGAGGTATCGAGATGAGTTCTCCAGATATTAGGGCAGGTGTATCTTTGCTGATTGCTGCCTTGTCGGCCAAAAGTGAGAGCATCATATCTAATATCAGTCAGATAGATCGAGGATATCAGAATATCGATGGTCGCCTCAATGCCTTGGGAGCACAGATAGAGAGAGTGGGCGAGTAATAGCTTTCTTATGATTGATAAAGATTAAGTGCAATCCCTAACTGTAATTGCCGGATAAAATATTTTTTTTGCCATGATAATAAGAATTAATAATTATTAAGCAAGTTGTATATTTATGTCTGTTTAAGTGTTAATTTTTACTGATGAAAAGAATTCGGGTATGTTTAATTTTACTAATTTTCAACACCATAGTTTGTTTTGGTCGAAATAATGTAGTTGACACAACCAAAAGGAATTTGGTTATTTCATATCAGCCAATTGTATTTGCCAATATTTATGATGAAAATATCGATTTTCGGATCTTTTCTATAAACCTAGAAAACCACTTAAAAAACGGTAGCAAAAGTATCGATTTTCAATTAGGGTTTTCCTCAAGAACTGACTATAATATTGATGAAAGGGAATTCAATTTTCAATGCGAAAGCGGATTACGACTTTATATCCAAAAGCAAAAAAAAACCCGAAAAAACGCAAATGGTTCTTCTTACATTAAATCAAAGACTAATTTATTTGAAGGTGTATATATTAGACCCGCTGTTGGTTTTATAGTTAGAAATAGAGGCGATGATTCTTATAGTAGCGATTACTTTATTCCTCAGATCAACGTAAATTTTGGGTATAAAAAGGTTTTACAAGAATATTTTGTTCTTAATATTTATGGTGGGCTTCAACTAGCCTATGATAAATATAACTATAATGAACAATTAATCTTAGCACCAAAAATAAGTATAGGATTAGGTTATACTTATTAAAGATATTAAGACACGATGTACAAGATTCTGTTCAGTATAGTTTGTTTTGCAGGTTTCTTTAATCAGGGAAGCGCCCAAGATGTTTACTACAGCAATGAAGAAGCATTAAAAGAAGCAAAGCGAAGCAATAGGCACATTTTATCCATTCCATACTACAAATCTGATGAAATAAATATTGTCACTTTTAGTACTTACATAGTGCAATCGTTGGACTCATTTCCCAATATTTCAAAGGATCATGTCATTTGTTTTCCTACCAAAACGAAGGAAATTTCGGAACCAAGCAAAGTATCTTTTATTGATCCGAGTGGTTATCAATATGATTATTTCAATGTTTCTTTTCTGCAAGATCTTCAGAATGAATTTGTGAAATGGGACAGAATCAAGCCACTAAAAGAATTTGGAGACAACGTCAAACTTTCTATTAGCGATAGGATATATGTTTCGGATATCCGAAAATTTGCCCAGCAAAACAGTCTATCTCAGGACTCTCTTCAAAAATATATCAGCATCCTAAATACAAAAAACATCAATAATGATTTGTGTCTTACATTAATAAATCAATACGCAAAATCATTATTTCCGCAAGATCATAATTCTGATAACTTCGGAATACGAGTTAACACTAGCAATGAAATAAGCCAAAATTATACACCAGATAGAAAATTGATTAAAATAATATCTAAACAATCTAATGATGAGAAAAAGGTTGAGAATGCTATATTGAGAACTGTTATTAAGGAATCACTAGTGCACAAAGACTTCTATAGAGATCACTCAATTGTAATTGAATCTGACCCAAAATATAATTCTCGAGATATATCTTTAGACCTTAATGGTATCTTTATTGAAGTTTATGACGAGAAGGCGAATTTGCTGTTTACGCATTTTACCAAAGGTTATAGATTTGAAACTGGATACAGACTTCTTCTATTAAATTCATATCTTAAACTTTCGAAATATATAACGGAAGACAATAATTTAACCTATTTTAAACAATCTTTTGAACAGAAAAAGAATGATATCGAATTTGTAAAAGACTACTTACTTTTTAATAATATGAGCACCCCTGAGTTGATCTATCATCCAATTTTAGCGCAATATTTAAAACTTTCAAATAATAAAATTTTACATCCAGAATTGGCATATGTATTTTATATGGCATCTATTGAAAACTACTATTTCTATGAAAATATTAATAACTTTAGCTTTTATAAAAACAAATTACATTATTTGTACAGAGATATTTTGTTCAATAATATCTCAAGAATTGAAGAAGCATTAAAAACTGACTCAATAAAGGCATTTAAATTTAAAATGTTTAGGAGGGCGTCTTGCAGTGATTTGATATATGTGCGTGAAAAATTAAACTATAAACAAGTAGATAGAATTGTTAATGCATATTTTAGTTTGCAAAATGCTCCATTCAAATTGCCTTACAAGAAAACACCAACTAAGTTTGATGATTTGTATAAAATGCACCAAGAACTATACAATACTGACTCTTATTATCTCCTCAGATATTATGTATTTACAGATCAGGCAGCAGATTATACTTTGACTAATCTTACCGCGAGTTGCAGAAAGAAAGAAGATTTTGAAAAAGTAGTTGCTTATTTAACTGAGATTTTGAAACCAGAAGTTTACTATAAAAAATTCATTCATTTAGATGATAGATTGCTTTCCGCTTATGATTTATTAGCATATTCAACCTATTTTTCTGGTGATGAAAAAAAAGCCGAAAAACTCATGGAACAATATGAACACATTGAGAAGAAAAATAATCCTGAATACGTAGCTGCGGCTAGAACTTGGATCGAAAATGGTTTTATTCCGAATGGTGATAGCTATAAACATACACTGCAGAAGACTATGCGAAAAAAACGTGTAGAAGCAGAAATCAAAAAAAGTAAAAAGGATTAAATGCCAGACGTATTGGACCTTATATTGGTCAACAAAGTGCTGAAACTGTCTTAGATTTGATTTTGGATTCATTAAAATTTTATCAAAATTCGTCATTTTTTTGGGTTTTGAAAAATAAACATATATATTTGCAGCCGCTTAACATGGTCGGGTGGCCGAGCGGCTAGGCAAAGGTCTGCAAAACCTTGTACAGCGGTTCAAATCCGCTTCCGACCTCATACGAAGGCCACATTGCTAAGGTAGTGTGGTCTTTTGTTTTTTAGTAAAATCTCTTTTTTTGAGCTATTATAAGTCATTTAAGGTAGTAGGGAAGACAGAGTGTCTATTTTTTAATACTTTTACACCATAAAGCTGTGATTTTTTCGTTTTGATACCATGCATATAATTAATAAATTTAAAATACTTATTGCCTTGATGACGCTAACCAGCATTGGTTACAGCCAAAAGGGTAATGAAGTAGGTGGTTGGATCGGAACAAGCTACTATTTTGGTGATCTCAACACGACTTTGAGAATACAGAAGCCCGGTCTTGCTGGTGGTCTGATTGTTAGACGCAATTTTGATCAGCGTATATCTGTAAAGAGTTCATTCAATTTTGGCCGAGTCGGAGCGGATGATGCTACTTCTGATAACAATTGGGAACGGACACGCAATCTGAGCTTTAGCTCTCATATTTTTGATTGGTCTAATGTGGTTGAGTTTAATTTTTTTGACTACGAGCATGGTCATCGTACCAATAATCGTACGCCATATTTTTTTGGAGGATTTAATTTTACGTTCTTTGAGCCATCTGCAGAGTTAAATGGAGAGCGCTTTCTTTTGAGGCCACTGGGTACCGAAGGCCAAAAGAATGGTGATTTGTACAATCGTGCTACAGGCGGCCTTATCCTTGGCGGTGGCTTTAAATGGGACATCAATAGAGTGTACAGTATCAATATTGAAGCAAGCACAAGGTTTTTGTTTACTGACTTTCTAGACGATGTCAGCGGGGCTTATCCAGATAAAGTACTTCTTTTAGCTAGTCGAGGCCAAGACGCTGTAGACTTATCTGATCGAAGTTTAGTTGACGGATTTGGTGATAGTGGTCGGCAACGTGGGGATACCAAGGGCAATGATAAATATACTTTTGTAGGCATTGCATTTATGAAATATTTTGGCGGTATTGAATGTCCTAAGATATCACGTCCCGACCGGTAAAGACCAAAAAACTAATTAGTAACATCACGGCAATTCCATTATGATAATCTACAATCCCAAAGAGTGGTGGCGACTTATTTTCGCATTTCACAGAAGTGACACATTCCGATCGCTTCTACCAGGTATCATCGGTGTAGCGCTTTTTACTGGTCTTGTTGCTTATCTTGAAAACGACTATTTTCAAGCAACTTTCAAGAATACGACAGCTATTCATAGTATGATAGGTTTTGTATTGTCTTTGCTACTTGTGTTTAGGACCAACACTGCTTATGATCGATGGTGGGAAGGCCGAAGGGCATGGGGAGGATTTGTAAACAACTCTCGTAATCTCCTATTAAAAATAGCGGCTATTGATACCATACCTGTGGCCCAGAAAATTATAGTAAGAGACTTGATCAAAAATCATATATTCGCAAGCAAAGAACATCTTCGTAAGGGAGTAGATACATCGCAACTTATACCTATTGATGGTTATGAAGCAGCCTATTTTAGTTCAGCTAAACACGTACCCAACCGTATAATGCAGGCAATATATACCATCGTTGAGCGATGGTGCGCTCTAGGATATGTGGATGGATACCAACGGATGGGCATCACTGCGGAGTTACAATCATTTACTGATAATATAGGTATCTGTGAGCGTATTAGCAAGACGCCAATACCTTATTCTTATAGTATTTTTCTTAAAAAAATTATTTTTGTCTACGTCTTTACGATGCCGATTGGATTTGTCCGAGAATTTGGGTATTGGGCTATGCCTATTGTCGCTATGATCTTTTTTATTTTTACCGGTATTGAAATCTTGGCTGAGGAGATAGAAGACCCCTTTGGCACCGATGACAATGATCTACCTACTGATCAAATAACTAGCACAATAGCTGCCAACCTTGACGAAATCGTGAAATCGTAGAGGTCTTTTGGAGGTGTGGCGCCCATTCAGGGTTGGATCTTTTGCAATCATTATGACATAGGCGAGAGAACATATGCGATTAATGCTTGACCTTTCAGGCCGAGGTAATCACGTTTGTCTTAGCGACTTGGGACAAAATACTTGCGACCTCCTTTTTTATTTCTACTCGTAGCATTAGTATCATCAACTTCTAAGCTCTTACTTACTCCTTCTAATTTCTATTTGGTCACACCCTAAAATCCAAGATATATTGGCGGATCATCTGGTCAAAGTCAGGCTTGTCGCCAAAATGAAACTCTACTTTAACAGGTAATATAAATACTGGAATCTTTTGGTCTGACAAAGACTTCATAAAGGGTTCTAGTCGCATTGCATCTTTCTCAGTTGTGATGATGATGCATCGATTATCAGCCATCTCAAGGTAAACTTTGACGATGCGCTCGATATCGTATGTATCAAAATTATGGTGATCCTCATATTCAATTTCGAAGGTAGATTTGACTTTTGTATCAAGGTAATCTAATGCATAGTCTGTATTTGCGATCGCACTCAACAAGATAATATCAAGTTCTTTGTCTAAAGATATTTTTTGATTCGTATTAAAAAAACTATAAGGATATCCGTACCTGTAGTATGAAAAATAAACCTTTTGGTAAGGAAATGGCTTGATCTCGGCAATGATTGCATCTCTATCTTCCGTAGTCATTTCTTGAGGGCACTTAGTGACTATAATGACATCCGCGCGATTATAACCACTACGCCACTCGCGCAGTCTACCCGAAGGTAACAGATAATCACGCGTAAATAACTGATCGTATGGCGTAAGCATGATGTTGAGTCCTGGCTTGACTGTCCTATGTTGAAATGCATCATCTAGCAAGACGACATGGGTATCTGCATGTGTTTGCAGTATTTGCGGTATTGCATAAGCCCTACTTTCAGAAACGGCGACGGTGATGTCTTGATATTTTCGTTTGTACTGCAAAGGCTCATCGCCGACCGTTAATGCGGTGTCAGTAGGTTGAACTAGCCGATATCCAGATGATTTCCGTTTATAACCTCGACTAAGGGTAGCTACATTGATGTAATCCTTAAGAAGTTCGATGAGGTATTCTACATGTGGAGTTTTGCCAGCGCCACCCATAGATAAGTTTCCTACTCCTATCACTGGAATACTAAAAGATGATGCCTTCAGCAAGCCAATCTCATAGAAGTAATTGACAAAGTAAACAATAATGCCATACAAAAGGCTCAGGGGTGACAAGAGTATCTGAATGATCCGTTTTCTAAACATAAATACAAAGTATGGTGTCTATAACAATAATAAATATCATGCGGTTGTGGGAACTATACTTGTCTCTTGAAAGTTTTTGAGATAGTACGTACCAAACCCAAGCGAAAAAGTGGATATTTACGCTTTCTTACTGAACGTATTCATTTACACCTAACCAAATTTAAAAAATAATTAGTTCTTCTATGTTAATACACATTCATAAATCCAAGATCCATCGTGTCAAAGTAACACAGGCCAATCTCAACTATGTAGGCTCAATTACGATCGACGAAGATCTGATGGACGCCGCCAATCTTTATGAAAATGAAAAGGTACAGGTAGTCAACAACAATAATGGTGAACGATTTGAGACTTACGTTATCAAAGGTGAGCGTGGTTCTGGAATGATATGTCTCAATGGTGCAGCAGCGCGTAGAGCTGAGGTAGGAGATATTGTGATTATCATTACCTATGCATTGATGACACCTGAAGAAGCTAAAACATACCGGCCAGTGGCTGTTTTTCCCGATGAAAATAACATGTTGCCAAAATAATTGAGCAGTATTTTTCTTTTTTATAGACTTCGAAACTATCCCATATGATGCATAGCCGATTAGGCAAAATCTTGCAAGTTGTTTTGTTTTTTGCTATCGGCTTGGGCATTATGTATTGGGTTTATATCAAACAGGCAGCAGCATACACAGCGGACTGCGCGCTTAAAGGAATCTCGCCATCGGACTGTAATCTTCTTGAAAAGATATTGAGTGATATTGCACAGACCAATAAAGGATGGATAGTCTTATCAATGTTGATTTTTGTGCTTAGCAATATCATTAGAGCCCTAAGATGGAGGATGATGTTTGAAGCGATTGGTTATCAACCCAAATTCTTCAATCTTCTTGGATCGATATTTATAAATTACTTAGCCAATCTAGGCATCCCGAGGTCTGGTGAAGTCATCAGGGCAACGGTCCTTTCTCGCTATGAAGGTATTCCACTAGATAAAACTTTTGGAACAGTGGTGGCAGATAGAATACTAGATGCACTCATGTTTGGCTTGTTCTTGGTAGCATCTTTGATATTCGGTGGCAAGATTTTTTTAGCCTATATCGACAAGCACTTGGGACCCAAACTAGTTGGACTAGAGGAGAATACTTCCTTGCTGATAATAATTGGGTTCGCTTTGATTAGTCTTGCTGCTTTTGTGTGGGTTAAGCGTAAATCTGTAAGACGATCTGTCGTAGTGCAAAAGGTGTGGTCTATCGTTAAAGGATTTGTAGAAGGAATACAAAGCGTCAGTGGTGTATCTAATATGCCGTTGTTTATATTTTATACGGTAGGCATATGGGCTTGCTTTTTCATCATGCTCCATGTGATGTTTTTTGCTTTTGATCCTACTGCTGCACTTGGCCTTATCGCAGCGCTGATTGTTTTTGTTTTCGGTAGTCTTGGTATGTTAATACCTACTCCGGGAGGAATGGGAGCATATCATTACCTCATCAGTGAAGGTCTCCAACTCAATGGTGTAAGTGGCATTGATGGATTCACCTTTGCCAACATCCTATTTTTTTCGATCCAAGTAGGCATCACCTTGGTTTGTGGTATTTTAGCATTAGTATCCATGCCGATTTTAAATAAAAATGGGATTAGCAAGTAAAATCATAGTACCGATAGAGGACGCCACTGCTTTAGTATCAGAATGGCGCTCCAAAGGTGAGAAAATCGTTTTCACCAATGGATGTTTTGATATTATCCATATCGGACACGTCCTTTATCTTGAGCAAGCCAAAGCCCTAGGTCACAAACTGATCGTAGGTATCAATAGTGATGCTTCTGTCAAAAGACTCAAAGGAGAACATAGACCTATTAATGACATCAATGGTCGTATGCATGTATTGGCAGCTCTGGCGAGTACTGACATGATCATTGCTTTTGATGGTGATACGCCTTACGATCTCATAGCTGGCTTATTGCCAAATATCCTTGTCAAAGGTGGCGACTGGCGCGCTGATCAAATCGTAGGTAGTGACATCGTGATCGCCAATGGCGGTTCGGTACAGTCATTACAATTTGTAGATGGAATTTCTACTACTGCAATTGAAAAAAAGATAAAAGAGAATTAGGGTTTAACCAGCAACTAGCTTTTTAAGGTTCTTACTTAAAGCATTTTACTTCCTTCTTGTCTGCAGAAGAAGTGGATGTACCACTGATACTGCGATTAACATATAAAATATTAATTGACAATTTTCTATTGATTCTCTAAAGCTGATTTTCAATCTCATTTTGATCAATCTCTAAATTTAAAATTTAAGCTATCTAAATTTGTATTAAAATGTTAAAGCTTATTAAATGCTAAGGTACTAACTAAAGTGATGTTAATTTTTGCATCTGCACATATTCATTATTTATTATTGAACTATCAAAATACTTTAGTAAACAAGTAAGCTCTTTATCATTCTTAAACAAAATTGAAGAAATAGTAAAAATTTTACCATTTTTAAGTTCAAATTGAATGCAATAAAAATTCCACATTTTTGCAGAGTGAGGCAAAAAATAGGTAACTTTCTTAACATCTAATTTTTCAAAGGTACCATCTAGGGTTGAATTGTTATAAATTGAAAACGTATCATTATTTACTGTAAGTTCTCTATTTCTATCTCTCTTGTAAAATTTTATTAAAGGATCCACGAAGATTTTATAAATTATAAATGTAATAACCATTATATAAATAATAATTATAAATAAAAAATTTAATTCAATTGCATCGGGGCTACATATTAATATAATGAAAGGCAGACCAAACATTAAAGTTGGAGTAACTAGAGAGTTTATTATCGTATAAATTCTTACTTTTAATTTCATTTGAAGGTAATTGCAGATTATTACTTATTCCTGATAAACCTCACTTCTTCATCATATATAATCTGTCCCAGTCTTTTGAGATAAGGATAGCCGACTTCATCGTATTCGTACTTGCCGTCATTGTAAATCTCATCAGCATTTACATGGATTACAGCTGTTAGAAAGAATCCGATACCCAGTTTCTTGTTTTCAAAATAGGCGCAATCGATGAGATATCCATAAGCGTTACCCACTTTGTTATAGATCGTCAAATCAGGATTGATAACAGCATCTTTTTCGGAGCCATAATAAAGAAACTTGACGTAAGTGTCGAAGTATTCGGGATTTTGTCTGTAAAATGGGTAGGTTGCGGGCATATCTGATAGGCATCTACGGACAAAAGCATAATCATCACTTGTAAAATCATACCTCTGCTCTTTTGGAAACTTATTGGGAAACATTACCCTTTTAAGAGTACCTTCCATATCTGTCACACTGTAATAATTTTTTCGTGAGAAGTCAAATGGTTCATTTACCAAGCTGTCTTTACTATTCCAATATCCTTTGCCTTTGATGGAGTTAGGTCGATCATGTGTCCAAGTTTTACTTGCTTCAGTTACGCTTCGCGGATCAATCAGTGTCCCTTCTCTCATGATCTCATATCGAGTTGTGAATTTATTGTCTTCGGGAGTATAACCCGCGACGCCTACGCGATGACAAATCCTAGTGTCTTTAAAAATTCCTAAAGATTGCCCAGTTTTATTGATATAATCTGGTCCCAAAAACTCATATAATCTATTATAGGCATCATTATCACTTACTGCAAATACCTTCTCAATATATCGCTCGATCGTTGGTCTTCTATCATTCGTAGTGGTATCGATGAGTGCATCGGACTGTTCAGGTCTAGTTGCATATTGCAAAAGTGCATCTGTCCGACGTATGTCTAGCCCTAATTTGTTTTGTTGATTTATATAATGCAGTGCCATCAATGCTATGGGCATTTTGACCATGCTAGCAGGATAAAAGTATTGATCATTTAGCGAGATGCGATCTGATACAAAGGTGGTATCTCGTAGGTCTACATGTGTGTAAAGGATTTGTGCTTCGTATGTAGCGTCCGATATGATTTTACTTACGAGTGGATCTTTTTTTAATTGTCGATCTATTCGATTTTGTAAGGTTAATACTTTGCAGGATGTGGGCAGTAAGACTGTTGACAATATAAAAAAGAGAGCAAAATTAGGATGAATTCGGACTACCATCATTTGGTTTTTTTCCAAAGATATAAACTAAATCCAGATTGGGACTAGATATCTTGACATAACTCGATCAAGACACCACTTGTATCTTTGGGATGTACAAAGCAGATTAGTTTGTTGTCAGCGCCACGCTTAGGAGAGTCATTAATGAGTTTGTATCCTTCTGCACGCATGCGTTCCATTTCGACGTATATATCTTCCACACCAAAAGCGATGTGGTGAATACCTTCACCTCTTTTATCAATAAATTTTGCAATGGGACTTTCAGGATGAGTGGCACCTAGTAGTTCTATCTTGGACTCTCCAGTACGAAAAAATACGGTCATCACCTTCTCTGATGGTACTTCCTCCGTTTTGTATGGAGCTATGCCTAGCATGTTTTCATATATTTTGATACTCGCTTCGAGATCTCGTACCGCAATACCGATGTGCTCTATTTTTTGGATGGGTTGATTCATGTGTGTATCCATATTTGTATGTAAACAAAAAAGTCTGAGCAATGGTAATACTCAGACTTTTATATTTTGATTGACAATAACCTTTCTACCTAACCATATTGATATCTCCTTTCAATATTTTCTCAATACCTAGGACATTATATCGAACAACCCACACGTAAGTATCTGATAAATGGCGCGTATCTCCATCTTGTCTACCATCCCATTCATCCGCAACATCAGTCGACTCAAAAACTTGTTGTCCCCAACGATTGAAAACAAAAAACTCATAATCAGTTATTGATTCCGGACAAGTCTCGGCCGTTACTATTGGTCCGAATGATCGATTCAATTTAAGAGCAGCTATCTCTTTTTTATCGATTTCTGTAGTGTCACTTAGTAATGTGTTCGCTATCCCATCTGGAAAAAACACTTTGGCATACTTCAGATTATCTGGACTTATATCATCATCTGTAACCGTGTACTCTGCCGTAGCAGCGTTGTTACATAAGTCCGTAATCGTAACAGTGTATGTACCCAAGGTTTTAGTATCTAAGAAAGGAGTTACATCACCTGTTGACCACTTATATGCGAGTCTGCCATTTTTTTCAACTAGGACATTGAGCCTAGTTAATCCTGTACTGCAAAGTCTTGATTTGTCTACAACGATATTAGCCTTGATTTCGTTTTTACCTATCAGTTTTAATTCAAAACTGGCACTAGAAGTGGCTCCACACCCATCTGTTATGGTCACTGAAATAAGACTTTCGAAATCTTGGTCCAAATTGATAAAATTATTAGTGCCACCTGTTGACCATAAGTATCTGTCAACGCCAAGTCCTATTGAATTTCCTTTGGCTTCCATTCTCCCAGTAAATCTTCCCGTAATGCAATCTACATCAACTTGTGGGGTGATAACTACATTGGATATATTTTTTGGGAAAATTCCAGTTGGTATGGTGGCAACGGCTTGTTCATTACATCCATCAGTATATGTGACACTGTAGCTACCTGCAGTAGATACTTCTATACTAAGTACACCAGTTTCGCCTGTACTCCAAACGATACTTTTGATTTCCGGGCTCCCTGGATTATACCCAGAATTTAATCTTATTTTGCCATTGGTACAGAAATTGCCTATCTCAGCTCCTCCATAGGCAGTAGGCTTACTTAATCTAGATATTTCGGAAGTATCGCATAACATGAAGCATACGTCTTTGTCTACTGTAACCGTTACTGAGAACTTACCTTCTTCAAATACGCGCAATGAATCTAACAATGGGCCTTTGACACCCGTGCTCCACTCATAAAATGTAGCACCTTCGATTGGCACTTCAAATAACCAGTTGATAGGTTCATTAGGGCAAAAAGGCCTAACTTCTAGCGAAACGAAAGGGATATCATACAGATTACCTTCAAGCTTTTGGGTGTTAACTTTTGTAAACACAGCTCCACTAGTCGAAGTCCATATCAATGTATCTGCGATGTATTCTATATCGTTCAGTACATCTTCAGCAAACGCTTCTTCACAAGTAGTCGATAATTTATCATCCAATTTTAAGATCGACATAAGTGGTTTATCCTCCTTCAAACAGTTAGTAAACCATGCCGTTCCACCGAGAGCAACTGGAATAATTTCTCCACCAAAATCGAAACTACCTTGAACCCGAGGATACGTTTTTTTATCTTTTTCATTACCCAATATGTCCACTTCTACAGCATAGTGCGCTGTTTCCCCTGTATTTTGATCTAATTCAGCTAGAGCTAAAACCACATCCCCACTTTGATTAAAAGCCATTGATTTAACTATCGTTAAAGCGTCTGGATCTCTTGTGATATGCTTACTCCACATGATATCACCTCTTTTGTCTACGCGCCATAAAAAGCCATTAACCGTAACACTTGCAGTTGTAAAAACTAAAGCATACCCCGATATGATATATCCAGTATCTTTGGTGATAAGAACGGTGTTAGGTATGCTAACAGAAGCAAGACTTTCGATATCGGTATATTTCTTAGACATGATCACATTCCCCAAAGTATCTGTAACCAGTAGAAATGGCTGTGAATTTAATGAATCAACAAACCCGACCGTAGCCACTCTATTTAATTTAGCATCCACTGCCATACCTATTGGCAATTCTAACAGATCTTGACCCATCTCATCTTTAGCAGCCAAAATCTTGACAAAATCGGTAGCTGCAGGTAAAATCTGCAAAGCTTTGTTGCTAAAAACAACATTTGACTCTGACAAATCCCCAGTCGTGGATATGTTGAGCAGGTTTTTATTAACTTTATCCAATAAATTTACTTGCTGTATTGAATCAAGATTAGTTTGCGCATTTTTGAAGGACGTTATCGTTGCTACTGCAGGCTGCCCAGTTACTTGACTAAATGACATCAATTGCTTGCGGCCATCTGTACCTTGAAAGGTATTGAAAGAGATGTAAATCTTTCCATCCGCACCTTCGACAATAGTAGCCTTGGTATTTGTATCAACCCCTCCATATATTTTTGGGTCGATAAAAACTTTGACGGAAGTTTCTACATCACCCTTGGGTCTGAATTCACTATATATTATCGTGTCACAAGTGGCTACCTGCCCGGTTGCGTCAGGAGTTACCATAAACTCTACAGTTGCATACACTCCATTTTTTCGTTGGATTGCATCTGAAACCACATTTGCCGAAAAGTCTGAGACAGTAGGATATAGTCTATGGAAGGCCGTCTGACCCATAGATGATATAGCTATTCCCAGTGTAAATAATGTTCCTAAAATCGATCTTAACTTCATATCTTATAATGACTTTTTAAGTTTTTTTAATCCTATGCCCAAAAATACACTTTCTCTCGAAATAACTGACAAAATATCTTCTATTTTAAGTCTACACCCGACAATAACTCCTTAAATCGGGTATAAAATTTTACATACCCACAATCTACTCAGCAAAACTATTCGAAGTTTTATTATTCGATTTTTTTACCTAAATTATTTAATTTTTCCACCACTTTTTTCACTGTTCCTTTTTGGGTTTCAATTTCTTTCTCTTTTGTGCCCTGATCTACGGTGTTTTTCTCTATGTTTTTCTCCATATCGATGATCCTTTGCTTGCTTTTCTCAATCTCAGCTAGATAATCTTCTTTCTTTTCTCTGAGTTTTCTAAGGTCTTTTTCCAAGTCAGCTTGCTTTTTTTCTTCTTGCCTAAGCTCTTCTGTAACAACTCTCTTGCGAACATCTACATAATAATCCTCCATAAACTGCTTTACCACTTGAGACTGATTAGGGTTATCTTCTGTGTTCACAAACGATCCGCCCATGTCAACAAAAAGGTATAAAGTAGATTGCCCTTTACCCTCTTCTATTTTAGTATACACATCTACTGGAGATGATCCATTGATAGCTGCCATGCGTGTTTGAGTCATGAAATATTCTCTCGCCTTTTTGTTTTCCTTCGACTTACCATATGATTTTGTCATATCTTCAAATGCCTTGAGCATCATTTTCTTATCCGCTCCGGGGACATCCACGTAGTAAGCATTTTGTGAACCAAGACTCATAGATACTTTTTTTTCAAACACATCCTGCGCATTTAAAAAAAAGCATGCAAATAGTAATGTAGATGTAAATATTGACTTCATAAATTGCTGATTTACAATTAAATATAATTAGTATTTATTTAGTAAGGATAGACGAAAGTTTGCTTTCCCTTCCATTGAATAGAGTAAATATAGTACAATTGCTTCATTTTTTCGCTTATTTCTAATGATATTATTTTTCAAGCGTTGATGAAAGGCAAATCTTCAGCCCGAAATGTAGGCTTGTCGGTCAACTTTATTGGCTTAACGAAAAGACCCTGTCTTGGCAAAAAGCGCATAAACTTCTATCATTCGAATTTTTCATCAGGGCAATTGGAAGTAGTTTCTTAGCGCTAATTCTTTGATTTAGATGCCCAATATATCACACTAACGTCTTCGGTACTCATTATGAAATGTGGCTCGTATTCATACAGTGATAGACAACAATTGACAGGAAAAGCCGACCTATACCTTTTTGGAATTTAGGTAATCTATCATATTCAAGATTGCTGACGTATCTTTCTTTTCAGCTTCGGCTTTTTCTTTTTCTCTACTAAGTATTTCAAGACCTCGGTTCACTTCATTGGCTGATACCATGATATTGACCAATTCTGTCAAAGCTTCAATAGTGGGATTCTGCTCGTATGCGTTCTGTATGTAATCAGCAGCATCAGCAATCATATCTTTTTCGGTCTTGTAATATTTCATGATATCTATCGCTATCACTCTCATAGTAGGAACATCTGTTTTACTCATTTTAGCGAGAGACTTGTACGCATCTTTGTACTTAGCTGTGTTTTTCATCAGTCTAAAAAAGTTCATTTTAGACTTTAGTCCCCACTTTTCACCAGCTTCTTTGCCTAAGGTTTTCTCAGCTTTTTCAGCATTTTTGTAAACCATATCTTCTACTTCAAACTCCATCGCTTTGATGTGGGCTTTGTCTAGCGATTTTCGGCATTTTTCCTCGTAGACTTTTTGGGTCAAGAGTGCCATTAGCTTTTCTTTGTTTGCTATTACAACATCAAATAACTTACTATCCGCGTCAATCGCTGCCTCCATTGTGAACGTAAGTTTTTGTTCTTCAGTGATCGCAGGATTGCTATTGAGAAAGTCATTGGAAATCTTGAGACTAGGCTTTTCTACTGCATTGAGCGCTTTGATATAATTGTACATGAGGTCATAGCTGCGATCACCAGCCTTATATTTTTCTTCAAACTGTCCACTTTTATCATTCTTTTTGTTGGCATCTGCCGCAGCAGAAAGTAATGATTGAACCTGCTGCCCACCGACTACTTTTTTTATCTCTTTGCCATCACCATCTATAAAAAACAACGTTGGATAAGCTCTTACGGGATACTCATGGCCAAAAGAGACGCCATCAGCCTTCTCCATATCGAGTTTGAGATTGATAAAGTTAACGTTAAAAAATTCGCCAACCTCACTTTTTGTAAACACATTTTTGGCCATTGATTTACAAGGCCCACACCATTCAGCATAAGCATCTACAAAAACCAGTTTTCCCTCAGCTTTTGCTTTTGCTAAACCTTCTTTCCAAGTCCCTTGAAAGAATTCTATACCTTGACCAAAACTCATTGTTGAGAACAAAAGTGAGAAAACAAAAATCAAATTTTTCATACTAAAAACGATTTATCAACCAAATATTTTTCGCCGACAAAGATAGCATAATAACGGTTATTAAGAGAAAATTTAACATAACGCTAACCTAAGCCAACTTGTACTTTACAAAGTACACGACTTATTTATTGTGCAGTAGAAGGCATTAAGTCTCATAATACTATGCCAATTTAAGTTTTCAATAGCCATACCTTTTTCAGTTTTGCTCATTAATTTATTGAATGTAAAAACTGAGCAATTGATCCGAACTAAGAAAGCCCTACAGGGAGTTAATTTTGGTATTTTTATTTTACCT
>JANMMV010000391.1:0-3045 GCA_031373565.1 Saprospiraceae bacterium | reverse complement strand
GCCAGCACGCTGTTGACGACGATGGTGTTGGGATAACCGCGACGTTCTCCGCATCAACTCCCCCGTCTTAATCGCAACCCGGAGCTAGAAGCTCGGGCAGCAATGAGATGAAGCTAGAACATCGCGTTACAAATCGGCCTGCGGCGCCCGAATAATCTTCAAAGGCAGACTTGTGATTACGGATGCGGTGAATTGTGCAAAGGTATTTTACTACTATGCTCAGTTTTCCATTATCTTCAAAAGCGGCCATTTTGCCTTAGCTAGAGGTATATCTCGTTTTGGTTTGTAATTGTGATAAATGCTATCTTTTATACTATTAAATTGTATTTCTCCTAGGTAGAAAGTTTTACCCTGTTCTATCCTAAAAGGAATCGATAGCTTAATCTCCTCAGTATATGTTACAGATGCTAGATTAGTTACTAGTTTTAGAGATGTAATATGAAAATTACCTGTAGTGGCAACCATATCAAAAAAATACATATAATGTCCTTCATCTTTGAAATCAGATTTAGCACCCATGAACACTTTAGGGTTTAAATGGATATAATTTTTCTTTTGCGGAGTACTATCTCGTGTAAAGCACAAAAAATAACCATCATAAATGAGCTGCTTTTCCTTCAATGCTATCGTTCCTATCACAGAGCCGTACTTATCTTTTTGATTTACTTTGGGCAAGATAAATGATGATGGTAATACAGTGCATCCCCAAATGGACATCACAAGAAAAATCAACAGATATTTATATTTCATTGTAATTTTTTTTTCACTAATAATTCATTACACACTACACGATCCCTTCCAAATAATGCTGCTTAATACCAAACATCGTCTTGATGGCTTCGATTTGTTCTAAAGCCTGTGGATTTACAGCGCCCTTGGTGGCGGTGATCATCAGATTTTTACCAGTATGGTCGGGTGAGATAAATTCAAAGACCCGCGCTTGGTAGCCTTTTGACTCAAGAATCAAAGCCCTGATCCCATCAGTGATGATCTCGGCTTGTCGTTCTTCGAGGATGCCATTTTTGAGGATAGGAGAAAGTGCATTATTGTATTGCATGTCCTTGCGTATCTGTTTGTGGCAGCAAGGGGATAGGATGAGATGCGTGGCATTAGCCTTAATTCCTTGTGCGATCGCCATATCTGTCGCTATATCGCAGGCATGGAGCGCGATGACCATATCTACCTGTGCGAGTTGGACTTGATCGATCGATTTTTGTTCAAATGCAAGTCCCATATAGCCACATTGGAGCGCAGTAGTATAACAGGTGGTCACTAAATCTTCACGGATTTCATACCCGATGATACGACAATTGATCTTGCGCGTGTGCGTAAGATGGTCGTACAATGCAAAAGTAAGATAACCCTTACCTGATCCCATATCAGCAATGTGGATGGGCTTTTTCTCAGGCCAGTCTTTGAGCACATTATCAATGACTTCTATAAATTTGTGAATCTGTCGATATTTGTCTTGCGCTTTATCAAGGATCCGACCTTCGCTATTGGCTAGTCCAAGGGGAAACAAATAGGGACGACCTTCTTTGATAAAACGATCTTTTTGATGGTCATGTTGTAGTTCAAAAGAAATCTTGTTTTTGTTGGGTCTGTTAAGTATCGTACCGTGCCCTTTTTTGTTTTGGAGTAGTTGGATCTCTTCTTTTTCCGTAAAGATAAAAGCAGTAAAAAAGTCATTTCGCAGCGCTTGCTCAATGATGTCCATGATCTGGTCTTTGTTATAATTTTGAACGAGTTCTTGGGTTTTGGTTTTTTGGATGACGGATAGTTTGATTTCGCCTTTGATCGTGACCGGCTTGATATAAATATTGGTGTAGACCTTGTTAGCTGGCCTTGGTTTTGAAAAGGTTAGCTTGAAAAGTTCACCAGAAGTAAGCAGTTCATTTATTTTATTTATAAATTCGAGTTGTTTCATCTTGTTTACATTTTGGCGATAGCCTGATTTATTTCTTTTATTAGTCCTGGTCCCGCATAAACCATTCCAGAATAAACTTGCACCAATGATGCACCTGCTTTTATCATAGCCACACCGTCATCGCCACATAATATGCCACCGACGCCGATGATTGGAAAAGCGCCATTACTCTGATTATGAAGGTAGGATATGACTTCTAGCGATCTATTGAACAATGGTTTTCCGCTAAGGCCACCCATACCTATTGATGTAGTATCAACGCTTAACATGGACCTATCGAGCGTTGTATTGGTCGCTATGACACCAGCAATTTGTGTCACACTAACGATGTCAACGATGTCATCAAGTTGACTTTCTGTCAAGTCAGGAGCTATTTTGAGTAGAATCGGTTTCGGGTTGTTCTTCTTTTTATTAGCATCCATCAATGTGTTAAGGATTCGCGTAAGTGGCTCTTTGTCTTGTAGATCTCTAAGTCCGGGTGTGTTAGGAGAGCTCACATTGACGACAAAATAATCAACATATGGATGGAGTTTGTCAAAACAGATGAGATAATCATCGACGGCATTTTCGTTTGGTGTAACTTTGTTTTTGCCGATGTTGCCACCGATCATAATCGCCGATGGTTTACGATTTTTGAGTCTTTCGACCAATGCGTCCACGCCCTCATTATTAAAACCCATACGATTGATAAGGCCTTGATCTGCGGGAAGTCTAAAGAGACGCGGTTTGTCATTGCCGTCCTGTGGAAGTGGCGTAACTGTACCTATCTCGATAAACCCAAAACCTAGGTGAGACATAGCGTCATATGACTTTCCATCTTTATCAAATCCTGCTCCAAGACCCACTGGATTAGGAAAGGTCAATCCGAAGATCTCACGTTTCAGGTGCGCATCATTGCTATGATACAAAAGCTTAAAAATCCACTTTATCCCCGGAACAGCTAGTGCTATTTTGAGTAAAGAGACAGTAATATAATGTGCTCTCTCAGCGTGAAATCTAAATAAGATGGGTTTGAGAAGATACTTGTACAAGGGTATGATTTTGTACAAAGGTAAGAAGTGTTTTTCAAAAAGGTAACTTAATAATCACAAGAGGTAATTTCCTAATTTATTCGCATG
>JANMMV010000390.1:0-2455 GCA_031373565.1 Saprospiraceae bacterium | reverse complement strand
AAGTCGCTCGCCAATTCATCAAAAATAAAGTGACAATAATGATGACGAAAATCGAACCTTCGACGAGTACCTTTTTGATATTACTGATAGACGCTTCTATAAAATCTTGCTGCCTAAATATCTTTGCATTAATATGTACATCCTTGGGTATGGTTTTTTGAATATCTGCGATGGCTAGATCTATTCTCTTTGTCAATTCTAAAGTATTGGTCGATGGTTGCTTCATCACTGTCATGATGACTGCGGGCTTACCATTTAGTGCGCCATCGCCTATTTTGGGTGCAGCGCCTATTATTATCTCTGCAACATCTTCAATTTTTATAGAATTACCATTTTGGTTTTTAATAATCGAGCGTCCTATTTCGGCAATGTCGCTAGTTCTTCCGATCCCTTTTACAATATATTCATTACCATAGTCATACATAAATCCACCTGAAGAATTACCATTGGCATCTTGGCATGCTTTTAATAATTCACTGAGAGAAATTCCGTAAGCATTCATTTTTTCCGGAGATGCTAAGATCTGATATTGTTTGTAACCGCCACCAATTACTACGGTCTGGGCAACACCACCTGTCGCTAATAATCTAGGACGAATAGTCCAGTCAGCGATAGTACGCAAGTCTAGATCTGATGTACTATCAGCTGTAACGGCGATGAGCATGATCTCACCCATGATGGATGATTGTGGTGCCATCGTGGGATTGCCGACACCTTGGGGAAGGCTTGCACTGATAGCAGATACTTTTTCATTAACGATTTGACGTGCTTTAAATATATCAGTATTCCACTCAAATTCGATCCATACGATCGAAATCCCTGCTGATGACGAGCTTCTCACTCTTCGAACATTGGTAGCACCATTGACGGAAGTTTCTATGGGGAAAGTCACAAGTTTTTCTACTTCTTCTGAAGCCAAACCATGGGCTTCGGTCAGTATGACGACTGTAGGAGCTGTCAGGTCTGGAAAAATATCTACTTCCATTCGTGCACTTATGAAGGTTCCAAATACTAGTAGGACTACAAAAATCACAATGATTAGCAACCTGTTTTGGAGAGAAAAATGTATTAATTTGTTTAACATGTAGTCATAATTTTTAAAAGAACAGTCAATTTTTGCATACCTTGTTTATGGTTTAATGCTGATGTCCATGTGCTGGTAGCGCACCTGAAGCCGATGATAATTTGATTTGATATGCGCCTTTTGTGACAACCCGTTCGCCTTCTACAATACCACTGAGTACCTGAACATTTTGTCCATTAGTAGTTCCTAACTTTATTTCTCGCTTCTGGAAACGCTCTCCGCTGGTTTGCACATAAACATAAAAACTACCTTGTTCTTCGATAAGTGCGGTATTAGGGACTACCAGAACATTGGGAATAGATGTAGATTTGATGTATACTTGCACCGCTGAGCCACTAACAAAATTTTCGGTATTATCTATTTCAAACACGATCGGAATAAAAGAAGAATTCTCATGCATGGTTTTGCCATATGAAGCAACTTTTCCATTTAATTTTTCGGTGTCATACACCTTTTCGTTTCCGTGCAACTTGAAATTCGCAGACCTAATTGTCGGAATTATATTAAAATCCTTCTGAGATACATTGGCTTCAAGCAAAAGTTTTCGATTTTTTGTGATCGTAGCTAATGGGGTACCAATCGAGACAAATTGTCCATCCGTCACCAATATATTCTTAACAAAACCACTGATCGGAGCTCCATTTCTTTGCCCACCATTAGAATAGTTCTTGCCCATCATAGTCAAAGCAATAGTAGCATTTTCATAAGCAACCTTGGCGCTCAGAAAATCTCTATCTGAGATGATTTTATCTTTAACAAGTTCTTGTGCCCTATCAAAATTTATTTTGGCTTCATCAAATAGCGCTTTTGCTTGTTGATAATTAGCATCAATGTTATCTTTAGCAAGATCGCCACCTGTGATGGTAAACATATTTGCACCCGCTTTAATAGGCTGACCTGCGATGACATTTTTGTTAGTCAACTTTATGATACCATTTGCTTTAGCTGACACAACTATTTCGTCACCTGGCGCTCCTAGGATACGGCCATTTGCTCGAATGGTAGCATTAAAATTTTGTTTCTTGACCAAGGTATTAGCAAATGAAACCTTCCAAGCTTGTTCTTTAAGATAGGATATTTCATCGCTTGGGCCCGCCGCAACTTGGGCATGGATTGCCTGATCTTCATCAGCATATACGGTGACATTATCGATTATAAATTGATCGGCAAATTCTTTCGCTACTATATCAAAAACCAATTTGCCCTTACCTACAACTGTAGGTTTTAGTGCTAGCTTAAAAATTCCCGGTGAGCTCGCTTTGTCAACATTACTGCGAATCCCAGTATCCCCGACCAACAGGGATACGGTCACTTTGGCTTCCGTCAATGCCTTAAATTCATTGCCTATGACAGTAAGATGGGTTGCAAACT
>JANMMV010000380.1:0-2790 GCA_031373565.1 Saprospiraceae bacterium | reverse complement strand
AAATACTTACGCTGCAATAAAGTTATTTGCTTGACTTTGTTACCTAACGAAGACCATACGCCGACATCTTTGTTGTCTGAAGCGGCAAGGCTCACCATCTGAAAACCGTATGATTTAGCACTACTAGTGCCCGCTACTTTAACTCTGACAATATATTTTCTGCCAGGTTCGTAGGCAACTACGATAGTAGAATCAAGATTCATTATCGTAAGATCAACAGTAGCTTTAAAGTCAGTACCCTGAACATGACATGCATTACACGATAATCCACTTTCACCTGGCGCTTTTGTAACTGCCTGTGGTACACCATTTCTGTTTGATAAAAACAGTATTGACAATGAAATAAACATGATCATCAAGACGGATTTGCTCACTAAATGAGTTAGAATGTTCATAGATTAAAAAAGGTTTTAGTTAATAATAATGTGCTGCTAAACAGAGATCACTTCATCTTCCCATTGACAAGTATTTTCAGGTTTAAGTCCGATCGTACCTTTAAAGTGGTTGATGATTATTTTTAAGTCCGCTTTATAATCCCCAGTAGGGTAAAAAGGTTCACTGTAATCAACGATTTTATTGGCAAAATCAAATTTTACAAAAATCAAAGGCACTTTTGCACCTACTGCTATGTGATAGAAACCTGTTTTAAATTTTCTTACTCGGGACCGTGTACCCTCAGGGGCTATTGCAAATGCTAAGACTTCATTTTCTTCATAGAGTTTAATCATTTGATCTACAAAATTTACTCTTTTCGATCTATCAACCGGTTTTCCTCCTAAAGCCCTAAAAAAATAGCCAAATGGCCACCGAAACAAAGTATCTTTTGCTACATAATTGACATTAATAGGCATCGCCATTCGGCACAAAATGCCCACTAGAAAATCCCAGTTGGACGTATGAGGAAAAACCAAGTACAGCTTCTTCTTGATGGATTCAGTATCCATAGCGGTCTTCACCCGGAAACCCCAAACTTTGTAAAATAGAAATCTTGCTATGCTTCTTTTAATAGACATTATGTAGCTACTTTGAAATAAGACTCAAAAGTAAAAAAATAATAGCAAGATTCACGAAATAGGTCCTTTCCCTTCCCTGATCACTTCCATCAATCCATTTGTACAGTCAAAAATCGTCGATTCTTCATACTCCCCTACCCCACAGTCTAGAAGCAAATCAACCGTATGCTCAAAGTCGGCTTCGATTTCATCAGGATCAATGTACAGCTTTGTTTGCGGGTGCTCGACATTGAGCGATGTGCTGATCAGTGGCGCATCAAGGAGCTCAGTCAGTGCTGAAAGTACGGGTTGATTAGGTATACGCACTCCTATTTCTTCCTTATTATTTTTGAAAAACTTCTGGACTGTATTATTCGATTTAAGTATGAAGGTATAAGGCCCTGGAAGATACCTCTTCATCTCCCGAAAAATGTGATTATCAATCTGGGGAGTATATTGAGAAACAACGCTGATGCTTGGACAAATAAGTGACATCTTTGCCACTTTCTCTTTTTTGTCAAGGATCTTACAAATGCGTTCTATCCCTGGTCGGTTAGTCATGAGACAACCAAGCGCATAAATAGTATCAGTGGGAAAAATTACGATTGATCCATTATTAATATATTCTGCAACCTCTGCAATTGTTCGTTTGTTGGGTGTATCTTCGTGAAGAAATATTCTTTTCATTGGATATTATTTTTAGTTCAGAACCAAAGATAAGCATACTTTTCCACTTTTCTGAAAAAAAACTTGAACTATTCAAAGCCTATTTTCTAACCCATACTTCACCATCTTTTGTTGTAAAAGCTTGGATATTTTGTCCTTTTGATAGAAACACACGTACATTTTCACTAGGAGAAGCATTGGTATACACATTAGTCAATCTTTTACCGAGTATAGTCGTATCAGCAATGATCCTGAAGTCTACAGATTCTAGATATCTTATGACGTCTACATTGTTACCTCGACCTCGCACACTCGGACAGTAAGACATTGAACCATTTTGGCTTGGACCGTCTAGCTTCTGCACCCACGCACTTACATCATCAACGAATACCGTATCTGCCAACGATTTTGAACCTATATTCTTAATACTTACATCCAGCGCTAAGGTATATTTTTGCTCATTGTCAGTATAAAAAAGATGTACTGATGGCACTTCAATATATTGTATCTGGGTAGTCTTATCTAGAAAATCTCCCCTTTCACATAAGATTTCAATAGGTATTTTAGCCTTGGTGTCAACGTCTTTGGGGTTTGACACAAACACCTTAGAGACACCATCGGCATTTACGAACGTAAGTGGACTGATATGCTCTCCCAAGGGAATAAAAGATCTTGCCTCAGCAGAAAGAGCGATCTCTCCAGCTTTTTTATCTCTAGGGCATGGCACCGCACATGATCCTAATCCAAAGAAGATAAATACGTAAACTAGTGTCTTCGTCATTTTAAAGTTTGATTTCATATTGTAAGAACGTAAATCACAATTCAATAGTTTCTAATCAAGTCTGAGCAAAATGGTTGAATATAAAAAAAACAGTGACTGTAAATTGATGAAATCAGCTAATATTACATCGTAATAATCCAATAATCGTTAACTTTACTGTCGAAAACAATATCTCCTAATGGCACTCGAAAAAATGACTTGTCTTGAATGTGGTGACGCCATGACTGGTCGGATCGACAAAAAATTTTGTAGTGATCAATGTCGCGTCACGCATTTCAATAAGCAGAACTCTGATCAGAGCAAGTTTATGCGCAACATCAATAATATCCTGCGTAAAAATCGACGTATCTT
>JANMMV010000363.1:0-2893 GCA_031373565.1 Saprospiraceae bacterium | reverse complement strand
TAATACTTTTAAAAATCAGAATTATTAAATGAGAATATATGAAACTTAATATACTGATTTTCAATAGTATGTATGAATTTTTTTACAACTTTTTTATTAGCTCAACATGTAATTTCTAATTATGTAACCATTACGGAATTGGTCCTGACTGTCTTCTAATTTCTAATTTCTACCTTTAAATAGTATCTTCGCAGTCAATATCTATTGCATTTTATGTCTGTCAAAGAAAAATTTATACCACTCAACTATGCTCCACCTAGCGAAGAGGAGTTATTGCTTTCGTCAGGGGCTTTTAGATCTAGGATGGATGATCGCAGATCGGTTAGATTTTTTTCTGATAGGGAAGTACCACAGCAAGTGATCGAAGATATTATCATGACAGCATCTGCAGCACCTTCGGGCGCGCACAAACAACCTTGGACATTTTGTGCCGTTAGCCATATTGAGATCAAAGCCAAGATCAGAGAAGCTGCCGAAAAAGAAGAATTTGAAAATTATAATGGTCGCATGTCTGATGAATGGCTCAAGGATTTAGCCGTATTTGAGACGGATTGGCACAAAGAATTTTTGACAGTAGCTCCTTGGTTGATCATCGTATTTAAGAAAGCATATGATCTCGACAATGGGGTCAAATCCAAAAACTATTATGTAAATGAATCGGTTGGTATTGCATGTGGATTCTTAATCACTGCGATCCACATGGCTGGTTTGGTGACATTGACGCACACGCCTAGCCCAATGAATTTCCTACAAGATATTTTACAACGCCCCGACAACGAGCGTCCTTATTTATTGCTTCCTGTAGGTTATCCTGCTGATGGCGTGGAAGTCCCTAATTTGGAGCGTAAAGGAAGTGATGATACCATAGTATACTTTTAGATGATAGGTAAATGAGACTTGATAGTACGTTTTATACTGAATCTGATGTGGTGATGATGGCGAAATCATTACTTGGAAAAAAGTTAGTGACACACATTAATGGTGAATGCACGGCTGGAATAATCGTCGAAACGGAAGCCTACCGTGGGCATGATGACAAAGGTTGTCACGCCAATAGACATGGCCTTACGCCCAGAACCGCCACGATATTCGGTCCATGTGGGCACGTATATATGTACATCTGCTACGGCATGCACCCGATGCTAAATATTGTCGTCGGGGATAGCGGACAAGCCGATGCTGTGCTAGTTAGAGCCATTGAACCAGTATACAATATTGATATAATGCAGCGACGCAGATCTATGGAAAAACTATCAAAATCTTTGACAAATGGACCCGGGAAATTAGCAGTAAGTCTAGGTTTGTCCAAGTCTCAAAATGCTAGATGTCTCTTTGATGAAGATAGCGACATATGGATAGAAAACGCTGAAAGTGTTGAAATCAATGATATTTATGCAGGCCCACGAGTAGGAATGAGTATATTTGTAGCTGAATGTTCAAATTGGGCATGGAGATTTTATATCAAAGGCAATCCATGGGTTAGTAAGCCATCTCATATCGAATATCCGTGGTAGCAATTATCAAAAAATTGAAAATACAAGTAATGAGATTGATAGGATTTTTTAGCATTTTGGGTTTGGTAGGTCTTTCGGCTATTTCTTTTGGACAAGGTAACTTCCAGATTGTGAAGCCTTTGATTAATTCGCAAAATGTTCATAACCAAGAGTCGACCATTATTCGCATTCCATCAGAAAAATCAACTGACCTTGTTTGGCTATCGTTTAAATATAGTACAAATGAAAATGCTGGACTTGAGTTTGCGACTAGCCATGATGGAGAGCAATGGTCAGAATGGAAAAAGGTATTGGTTGATAGTCATTCAACAGATCATGATGACTTATTGGTACCACGTGTGACTGAAATGCTGCAATTGCCTACAGAAGTCCGGTATATCAAATGTAAATTGGCGCAAGGAGTTACAAAACTTGAAGCCCATTTTTACAGCGAGGGCATAGTAAATAATGAATTAGGCATTTCGCAAATGGCTGGTTGCCAATGCGAAACCATTCCATACAAATCTCGAACGCAATGGGCATGTCCAGATGGTGTAGAAGCTCCAGCTTGGCCACCAGTGTTATCCAGTGCTAGAACCTTTGTCATTCACCATCAAGCGGGATCAGCCAATCCTCCTTATGATGCGACCGTGCGTGCGATTTGGAATTATCATACAAATAGCAATGGCTGGGGTGATATAGGTTACAATTGGCTCATTGCTCCCGATGGTACCGTTTATCAGGGTCGCGCTTGGGTAGGTGACCAGCTCGAAGAAGTACGTGGTGCGCATATGTGTTCCTGCAATAGCAATAAGATTGGCATTTGTTTGATGGGAGACTTGACGTCTGCACAACCTACTGCTGCTGCTTATGCTTCGTTGGTAAAATTGATTGGAGCCAAAGCGTGTCAATTTGATATCGCGCCTGATAGCACAGATGTTACCCCTGTGAGAGCACCGCAGATGTTTTGCATAGATAGCCTTATGCCTAATATCATAGGTCACAAGCATGGATGCCCCGCTGGATATACAGCATGCCCTGGAGATGCATTCAGCCCAAAAGTGATAGAAGTGCGATCGGCTGTGGCCAGTTATATCACTAATTGTTTGTCAAGCACAGATGAAGATGAACAGAAACCATTTTCGCTTTTTTTATCCCCTAATCCAAGTGTCGACTTTGTTGATTTATCACTAAATAGTGGTTTTGATCACGATCTAATAGTAAATGTGTACAATATGATGGGCCAAAAAATCATGCAAGAATACTGGACTGGCGGGCTATCATCTTTTCGATTGAATTGGCCATTTTCCACTAGCGGCATGGTCAAAATCGTCGTTCAGTCTCCGTCCGATAGGCGAACTTCTACCACTGGTGTTATTTTGGCAAGATAAAGTAAAGTT
>JANMMV010000307.1:0-14755 GCA_031373565.1 Saprospiraceae bacterium | reverse complement strand
ATCAGCAAGGAGAATTACAAGGAGGTCTTACTAGTCTGAATAGTTTGACAACGATTATCGGCCCAATCCTGATGTCCCAAGTATTTTTTGCATTTAGTAAGTCTAATGCGCCATTTTACATGCCCGGCGCAGCATTTTTCTTAGGTGGTATTTTTATGACGATTAGTTTTTGTATCAGTTTGAAGGTACTGAAAAGGAAGTAGCTATTAGGAAAAGTACTACTTTATTTGTCGTAACAACGTCATTTTACCGATATTTTAATTCTCGATGGCAGCGAATGTTTAATTTAGCATATCTTTGATAAAACAAAAGATGATTATTAATCGTATTAGTATACTGATAACTTCTACATTTAGTTGTCAGTAAGATATAATATAAATTGACTATTATTTAATAACATTAACTTTTTAGCGTATGCTATTACTGAATAAACATAGAAAAATTGGGCTTTTAGCAATGTTATTTTGCTTTTTTTCTATCAATTCAAATGCTCTACATATCATCGGTGGTGATGTTACCTATGAATGTCTTGGGAAAGATACCATCAGGAATGAAGTAAGTTTCAGGATAACATTTACGATGTACCGAGATAGTAGAAATAATGGTGCTGAGTTTGATCCACAAGCAGCATTCGGAATATATAAGGGTGATGGAGCATCGTGGGCTTGGCACGGTAATATAACTGGAATTAACCCAAGTTCAATTATTGATATTCCTATCGAATCTTCCAATCCTTGCATCATCGTACCTGTTAACTTAGGTGTTCAGCGTGGTATCTATAGTTTTACTGTCAAGCTACCGATTATCAATCAAACATATATGATAGCATATCAAAGGTGCTGTCGTAATAATACTATACTTAATTTATTTAGGCCTGGCGATACAGGGGCTGCGTTTACAACTGAGATTTCTCCTTTTGCACAGCGGAACTGTAATAATAGCCCTAAATTTTCTTCCTTTCCTCCAGTCGTAATCTGCGTCAATAGACCTGTGAATTACAACCATAGCGCTGTAGATGTTGATGGTGATAGCTTAGTTTATGAATTTTGTAATCCATTGACAGCTGGAGGTACTGATGGCGCAACAACACCAGGTAATATCACAGACTGTACGGGGGTAAGACCAGAGCCAAGAAATTGTTTGCCACCATTTGATAATGTGACGTTTAATTCACCTGCCTACACCTTTGCCAGACCGATGGCTGGCGATCCGCTTGTCACCATCAACCGATCTACCGGATACATAGACGGCAGTCCAAATTTTCTAGGTCAACATGTGGTAGGAGTTTGCGTCAAAGAATACCGAAATGGCGTCTTAATTGGTCAGTTGCGCCGGGATTTTCAATTTAATGTCACCACCTGTGAAGTAGCAGTTACTGCTGATATCAAAGCTTCAGCCAAAACAGCAACGGAGTACCAAATCAATACTTGTGGAGAATTTACTATCAATTTCGAAAACAAGAGTACGGATGTAAGATATATACAAAACTACTACTGGGAGTTCAATATACAAGGACAAATCCAAACTTTCAATACGCGTAATGCTAGTGTCACTTTTCCGGGTTTAGGAACTTATAAGGCAACTATGATTCTCAATAAAGATTTACCAGGTCTTGCCGATTGTTCCGATACGGCAGATATAGTCGTCAATGTTTATCCAGATATTGATGCAAAGTATGAATACGAATATGATACATGTGTATCAGGTCCTATTTTGTTTAAAGATAAGTCGGTATCTGGAGCAGGAGCAATTACCAAATGGGGTTGGGACTTTGGAGAAGGCAAGTCACAAATTCAAAATCCTGATTTTGAGTACGAAGAACCAGGTGCCAAAAAGGTTAGACTGATAGTGGAGGATATCAATAAATGTCGGGATACACTCGATAGAAGCATAAATTACTTTCCAGTGCCAGCCCTTGTTGTTATCGATCCAAATACTTTTACTGGATGTTTACCCGCTGATATATTCTTTAAAAATCTTACTAAACCTATTGATAATACCTATGTCTTAAAATGGGATTTTGGAGACGGTAGCGATGGTAGTAATATATATAGTCCGAATCATGTTTTTGAAGAGATTGGTATTTATGACGTTTCACTGGAGATAACTTCTCCCTTGGGCTGTAAAACCTTAAAGAAATGGCCAAAACTTATCAAAGTTGTACCTAGTCCAGTTGCTGGATTTTCTTATACTCCTGAACAACCTACCATAGTTGACAACACCGTGTTTTTTAAAGATGAATCTTTTGACGCGGTTAGTTTTCTATGGCAATTTGACAGTACAAATGTATCAAATCAGCGAAATCCAACCTTTACATTTCAAGACACAGGCTTGTATAAAATTACCCAAGTGGTATTGCACCCATCGGGATGTAGTGACACCGCCTATGCAGAAATTGATGTTTTACCATTCATTAATTTTTATGTGCCTAATGCCTTTACGCCAAATGAAGACGGTCTCAATGATCGATTTTTGCCAGTAGGGTTATTTGAAGGGATTAGAAATTACAACATGACTATTTGGAATAGATGGGGCGAACAGGTCTTCGAAACCGCCGATTATACGACCGGTTGGACAGGTGCTCGCGGTAATAATGGAGCTGAGGCTTCGACCGGTGTTTATGCCTATGTCATAACTTATGTAGATGGTTTGGACAAGAATCGAACGATCAAAGGGCATGTTACGCTTGTGAGATAGAACGATTGAAGTTAGAAATTAGAAATTAGAATAATTGTTGCTTGTTTGTTCTCGGAGTTATAGTTCCAAGAGTAGACAAATTGATGATCGTAGCGTCTCGCTACGATGCGTTATTATAAGGTGTATCGCTTTACTACAGGCTTCAGCACGGAGCTAAAACTCCGAATACGGAAATTCGTCTTTAGCGTGATTGCGAATTCTGCAAATCAACCAAGTTGACAAATTCAGCAAACAAGCAAACCACCTAACGTATTTCCTCTAATCTAGCCCGTGCCTCCGCATTATTAGGATTGATGATAATTGCTTGCCTGAGATCTTCTTTGGCTAGACTTAGTTTTTGAAGACCTAAGTTGGCTAATCCCCTGTAATAGTAGATGGCATCGGTGTTGATACCTTTTGACATGGCAGTTGTAGTTGTATTGATTGCATCTTGGTACAGGCCACCATTCAATTGGCATAAACCAATTAAAGGTAAGATATCGAGTTCTTTATATGGGGCTAGTGCGAGAGATTTCTCGAATGCCTTTAGTGCTTCCAACGGTGATGTTGAAATTTGGGCAATTCCGAGATTGAATGGAATGGTATGATTAAGAGGATCAATATCCATAGCCTTGGCATACATAGCCTTTGCTTTGGCAATGTATTGATCTTTTTGTTCGGGATACATTGTGCTAGACATGCCATAGCCGCTGCCCAATCCTTCATATACATCAAAGCGATTACATCCGTCAGAAATAGCTTTCTCCAAGTCTTGAAGCGCGCCAGGGATGTTTCCGCTTTTTCCACGATAATTGCCACGATTTGCGAGTGCTAAATCTTCCGTAGGATGATATTGTAAAACTTGAGTCCAGAGTGATTCACTATTTTGCCACACACCGACTTGACTAGAAGTTTTGAACGCTAATATTGACAAAAATAATATGCCAGCTAGCGACAAGGTATATTGTGGTATTACATTTTTAGCAGATTTTGACCAATCGCTTACCATATATGCAACCGAAAATGCAATGCCTATAAAGGGAAGATATGTATACCGATCAGCCATGAGCGCTAATCCTACAGACAAAAACTGCAAGACTAATGCCACCGTAATCGAATAAAATAGTAAGCCAAAAACACCTGCTTTTGACTTTCGCATCGACCAATAAGCAGCTCCAAATAGGCCGATAACAATAATAGGGTAAATAACTGAAACTAAAGTAGAAAAAGTATATTTAGGTGGATAGGGGTAGAATGCCGAAATCTCAAATGGATAGAAAAATCCTTTGAGGTACCCAACAAATCCAACGCTTGCTATCAATAGCCGCTTACCGATTGTAAATGTTTCAAAAGAGGCAACTGCTGCTTGGCCCCTTTCTAACGGGAGATTTAGGATGCCACCGAAATCTCCACCGGACTGCACGTTTACAGCCATAAAACCAAAAAATATTGAGACAGCAAAAAAGCCAATATGCCGAATATAGGTTTTGCGTATTTTCATGTTATCTCCAGCCCAATAATCCAATAATAACATTACCATAGGAAAAACGACAGCCATAGCTTTTGACAAGACGCTGCAGATAAATAATATCATGGTTAGCAGTAGCCATACCGACTTAGATCTCAATTTGTATTGCCAGTAAGTGATGCACGCACCTAAGAAAAAGAAAGTGTACAAAACATCTTTTCGTTCTGACACCCAAGCAACTGACTCCACGTGCATCGGATGTAGTGCAAAAACTCCAGCCGTGAATAGTGCCACTCCCCAACGATTTTTGGAGAGCATATTGATGAATAGAAAAACAAGCAGCGTATTGAAGATATGGAGCCAGATATTTACGTTGATAAATGGTCCAGCGGATAATTTTTGAGTTTTATTTGGTGCTTGCATTGCAAGTGATATCATCGTTAAGGGATGATAATTGAGAGATATTGGCGTACTCATTAAAGAGCTGTAATCTTGATCAAGAACAAGTTTTTGATTTTCGACATAAACTTGATCATCCCAGTTGACAAAATCATGGTGGATAGCTGGACGATATAAACCATAAGTAATGAGGAGGAGTCCTGCTAATGCTATCCAATGCCAATATGGTTTAGATTTAATTGGTTCGATAGCCGAGTTGTCTTGGGGAGATTGGATCTTGCTTTTTGACTTTGTCATATATAGTAGAAAATTATTTATTTATTCTAAGGTCATGACCATATGTGGTATACCGTCTTCGAGATAATGCTCACCGACATCCTTAAAGCCCAAACTTTCATAAAATCGTTGTAAATAGCATTGCGCACCGATCTTGATCGTACCTGGGTAACGTTTTCGAACTTGATCTATTGAATATTGCATTAACCTGACGCCTTCTCCTTTGCCCCGTGAGACTTGGGCGTTTACTACTCGCCCGATAGATGGATAATTAGGATAAGCGACACCTTTATCCAAAATTCTTGTATAGGACATTAAGACACCATTCTCATCTCGCCCTTGAATATGCATCGATGGTTGATCTAGATTGTCAGCATCAACAAATGGACAATTTTGCTCAACAACAAATATCTCTTGCCTCAGTCGCATGATTTCGTATAACTCGTGTACACTAAGTTCTTCAAATGTTTTTATAGTATAAGTTATTTCCATTGCGAACTATTGGTTTGAAAAGACAGGATTTTTGATTTGAAATGAACCTATACACCCTAGATGAGTTCCTTCATTATCTTCTAATTCAGCAAAAGAAAAGCATTCTAAATCATTACTGTAGAATATATGATTATAAGGCATTTTAGACTGGCTTATTTTAACTTCGCGGCGGCTGTTTGATAAATTACATTGTTTCCTAAACTCGATAATCTCGGATGTCCAGTAAACTTGATTAAATTCACCCATAACGATAAGGTGTTTGTTGTACTTTTTGAACGATGTTTGCATTTCCTTCATTTGCAGCTTAGCTCGAAAAGTAGACACGCTGTCTAACGCAGGTATTATATAAGAAGATGCCACTTTGAATGTATCCCTCTCTTTTACAACATTGACATCTATTATTTTGATACCACCAAATTTAGGTTGTGATTGTGTTGAAAAGGGGTACTTACTAAAAACAGCCTTGCCATATACATCGATCTGGATATCGGTAATCGCATTTGGATATTTTGCTTTCATCAGCGATGGCATGATAGTAGCCCAGTCTGGAGTATATTCTTGGAATGAATATATTTCAACTAAACTATCATTACTTAAAACTTGCTGTAATGTCTCAACATCTGATACGGAGCTTAGATTTATATGCGCTACTTTTATCGATGTATTTAGGTTAACGTCAGGGGATCTTAGATCTTCGTTGGATGCATTTTTTAGGAATATGGCAAGTACCATCGCGCAGCCAAAAGCAGTAAACATGACCGTTCTACTACTAATTACTAATCCTATCAAACCAGAGATCAGCATCAAAATTAAAACATGGAACAAGTATTCTGTAAAAGGTACAACCATCGGCAATGAAGGTGCAAATACAGCCAGCAGCGTAAATAATATGATAAACCCTGCTGTTATTTTATTGCCCCATTTTATCGCTGCCTTCACGTTATGTTTCGATTTTAATCTTAAGCGATAGTTAGTTCCTGTCTGCTATTGCTACAACATTTTTGAATTCTTTGATATCTCCATCCACGTGAAATAGCCTAGTGTACAAAACATAAATACCCATTCTAAGGCGCTCCCCTTCAGGCGTCAAGCCATCCCATTTGAGCGTTCCTTCTTGGCCAAGCAATACATTATTCCCTATGTCAAATAGGGGAAAACCTTCAGGATCATAAACCTTAATCGTTGCTAGATAACCTGATTTTTCGAGTTTGTATAGGATATTTACAAAATCGTTATCACCATCTCCATCTGGAGTTATTACTTTTCTATCTGTGGTTATTGTAAAAGGATCCGTATCTCCTGTGATTGATTCATATTGAGAATTTTCATATCCGGGAGTAGCATATAAAACTGTAGAAGACGCCGAGTGCCAATTATTAGGATTATTACTTGGTCCTTGTAAGGTTATGCGCTCCATACTGACGCCTTTAGTCTCGTCAATTAGTTCAAAATGCATCGTTTCTTCATATCTAAAACTATCTATCATTATACCATCTTGTACTAGGCCCATGTAAGCGTCAGATACATTCATAGATGGCAAAGTTTCTTGAAGAAATGCTGCGCTAGGTGGAGTTTTGTATGTTGTTTTTAGAAAATCAATATTCTTAGATATAGCAAGATAAGTGCCCGGTTGGATGATAGCATCAGAAAGGATCGGTTTGCTTTCGTTTTTAGTGATATTTTTGATGATAAGCCCTTGAAGTTGGATCGTTTTAGCAGACCGGTTGTAAATCTCTATAAAATCTTCCCCACCTGAGTACGGATCTGATAATAATTCGTTGATGATAAGGTCACCTTTGGCAGCTTTTGTAGCAAAAGAAAACGGCCATGATGAGGTTCCTGCATTACCACTTTTGTCCTTAATATTGGAAGCAGTTAGTATGTACTCTATGCCGCTTTGTAAAGCGTTAGTATAAGTAACTATCACGCTTTGCATACCATTTAACAGTACAGATACAGGTGCTCCAACATTATCAACACTGTAATTACTAGCTAAAGTTGCAGAAGGTAAAATGATGATTTCGTCAAATGAAACCAACAGTGTTCTATCGTCAATAACCTTAATAGCTGTAATCTTGGGTGGTTTCAAGTCTCTCTCTACCGTTTTTATTGATAGATCATCTAGAAAAAACTTGTCAACACGTGATGAAGTATATTTGGCCGAAAGACCGAAAAACAGAGAGTCTGGCAATGATGAAATATTATTGACAATAGAGATATCTTCAGCAAAATTAAGCCCGCCGCTGTAGTCAGTAGTTATTTCCCAGCTACCATTAGTCAATATTTTGGCTTTGAGTCTAACATCTGATGGATCTCCACCCATCTCTCCCATGGAACCAGTGGCTAATAAGGTTGAAACACCACTTGCTGCGTTCCATAGTTTGATCGCATCAGAAGAACCATTTTCACCGATCGTTAGGTAAAAGCCGCTACCCGAAGACTCGTCAGGAGCGTCCATCAGCAAGTAAATAATGACATTATTATCACTAGAAGGTGCAAATTGCATTTTGAAGTAAAAATTAAGCTCGATACTATCTAGTGGTTTTTTAAATTTTGAATAGATTTTGGATGTACCCGCAGTTGCGGCTTTCAGTTGTAGCTGTCCGTCTGTATTTACTATCCAATTAGATGTATCGCCAAACCATGTTGGGTTTTGAAGATTTCCATCTCCAAAATTATCGATTATCTGACCATAAGAACTTGTGCAAATAAGTCCTACCACAAAATATCTTGTCGTAAAAAAAAGTAATTTTATAAGTCTTGTACTATATTTGCCTTTCATTAGAGCTATTAGTATTTATTCCATTAGCAAAAGTAATAAAAATTACTGAGGAAAAGCGTGCGTTTGTATTAATTGTGTGCGTATCTGTTTGCAAAATATGGTATTTTAGAATATTTTGCTTAAAGCTTTTGTGGAAAATATTACGAATCTAAAATATTAGTTTCTTTAATAAATCAACAGAGTAGGAAGATCCTTCCATTAAAAATAGAAATTTAAATAAATGAAATTAGCATTAGTAGGAGCCACGGGGCTAGTAGGTAGGGTGATGAGAGAAGTACTTGACGAATTCAACTTCGAAATTGATACTTTTATACCTGTAGCTTCTAGTCGATCAGTAGGTCAAACTATAGCATATCAAGGCAAGGACTTCACTATAGTAAGTATGGATGCTGCTTTGGCGACGGCACCAGATATTGCTATATTTTCAGCAGGTGGGAGCACTTCATTAGAGTGGGCTCCAAAATTTGCAGCAATGGGTACAATTGTCATTGATAACTCAAGTGCGTGGCGTATGGATCCTACCAAAAAACTAGTTGTACCTGAAATCAATGCCCATACTTTGACAAAGGAAGACAAAATCATCGCTAATCCCAACTGCTCAACGATCCAAATGGTAGTAGCACTAAATCCGCTTCATCTTAAGTATGGCATCAAGCGATTAGTGATATCAACATACCAATCATTTACAGGGACAGGTGCTAAGGCTGTCGCCCAATATCAGGCTGAGAAAGCGGGCATACCGGTACCAAAAGACCAAATGGCTTATCATCATCCGATATTTGAAAATGCAATACCACAATGTGACATTTTCTTGGACAACGGTTATACCAAAGAAGAGATGAAACTTGTGCACGAAACTAGAAAAATCATTGGCGACGATACCTTACGTATAACAGCTACGGCTGTGCGTATTCCTGTAGACGGTGGACACTCGGAAGCGGTTAATGTTGAATTTTTGAAACCCTTTGAGCTAGCAGATGTTAAACAAATACTTGAGTCATCAGATGGTATTACTGTCCTAGATGATATGGATAATTTTAAGTATCCGATGCCATTATTTGCCAAAAACAAGAATGAAGTTTTTGTAGGTAGGCTTAGACGTGATGAATCTTTGGATAACGGACTCAATATGTGGATCGTAGCTGATAATCTTCGTAAAGGTGCAGCTACTAATGCAGTTCAGATCGCGCAGTACTTGGTGCAAAATAACTTGGTTTGATAATTGCTATATCTTACTTTTTCGAGTTGATTGAGATTTATAATACATTTACTGACATTTTAGTACGAACGAATACATTTATACATTTAACGAATTTATTGAATTACATAATTACACAGACACATGAGACGCAAAATTGTACTTTGGGGAGCGAATGAGAAGGACGAGAAGATTCTCGTAGCGCTAGAATTGCTTGAAAAAGAGAACGTAGTAAACATCTACACATTTCCAGAGACCGTTGCCACGGAAGAGTTTTACAAGGCGATGGCTGATAAATGGAGAAATGATGAAGAGGTAGAATTTCCAGAAGGATTTGCCAAAATTGAACGCAAATTATCTATTACAGATAGCCTGCTACCTGATGAAATCAAGGTAACATCTACAGACGTAGTAGCACGAGCACAAGCTGAGTGGCATGTCGTAGTTTTATCATCTAAGCTATATGAACTCTACAAATCAGAGCTTGAGGAGTTAAAGGAGAAGATAGATGGCGTAACCCATTATGATAATGCGATATGGGAAGAATTGCGTACCTTCTGGGGTAAAATCCAGAACCAAATGAATGACCGTAATCTTTTCAGAGAGCACGGTTTTTCACTCAAAGAAAAAACAAATAACTTGTTTGACAAACTCAAAGAATACAAGAAGACACTTGAAAATGAGTATGAAACACAATCAAAAGAATATGTAGCCAAGTTTCAGGCTGAGCTTAAAGAGATCGAAGATAAGATCGACAAGGGTTTAGGACTCAATCCAATTTTTGAAGACCTTAAAAAAGTGCAGCAACGTATCAATGAGTTCAAATTTACGAAGAAAGATCGTGACGATGTTTGGGCTAAGATCGATACGGCATTCAAAAAATTAAAGGAAAAAAGATCAGGAGGAAACAGTGGTCAAGGTGGCGGTGGCAGCTTCGGGCTTTCAGGCCTTGAAAATCGCTACAACGGACTAGTTGAGGCGATCGCTAAGATGGAAAAATCAGTTAGTTTTGATAATAAAGACCTAGAGTTTGAAACTAAGCGTATTGCTAATAGTGACGGACAGCTTGAGACGATGCTTCGTCAAGCGAAACTTAATATGATCAATGAAAGATTGTCTTCAAAATCTGAGAAGCTCGCTGATATGCACAAAACTAGAGCAGAGCTAGAAGCTAAGATGGAGAAAGAGAAGAAGCGCATGGTCAAAAACGAAAAGAATGAAAAAGTAGAAGAAGCGAAAGAAACTGTCAAAGCAAAGATCGCTGCTGATATCGCTGCTAATGTTGCGGCTACTGAAAACTTGTCTGAAAAATTGGAGCAAGCGGCAAATGATATCTCTGCAAAACGCAAACCAAAAGCTGAGGCTATAGCACCGGTGTCGGTTGCAGTAGCGGTTACTGCAGATCAAGTTGTAGAAGAAACGGTCGTAACAGAATCAAAAGAAGAAGTAGCATCAGAAGAAGCGCCATCTATTTTTGAGCAATTGACCGAGTCCATCGCAAATCTAGTAGAAGATGTCCAGGACAATGCTTTGGCTGTTGCGGCTGTGGTAGGTGATAAGCTTGAAGAAATGATGGAAAAAGCAGAAGAAGTGCTAGACAAATTGGAGGATAAAGTGGAAGAAAAAATCCAAGAGTTTACCGACAAGAAAGATGAAGATGAGTCTGACAAGAAATCAGATATATCAAAAGATGAAGAATAATTCTTTTTAAGTTATTGATCATCACTAATAGGATACAAAAGCCACTTGCTATATTTCGCAAGTGGCTTTTTTGGTTTCAGTGATTTCGAATGTCATCAATCACCTAGATTTTCTGAAGGTGACTGAGTGAACTCGGCGCCATAGTCTTCATATCACAAAAAATCATTATATTTGCCGCTCTATTTTGAGAATCTAAAGAGACATAGACTATGAGTACAGATAATACAGGCGTAATATATAACGAAGACAATATACGCTCACTTGACTGGCAAGAACATATCCGCCTACGCCCAGGTATGTATATTGGTAAGCTCGGTGATGGATCCGCTCAAGAAGATGGTATTTACGTTTTGCTCAAGGAAGTTGTTGATAACTCCATCGATGAATTTGTAATGGGTAATGGAAAGCAGATTGATATCGCCATAGAGCAAGGACGAGTTATGATTCGCGATTATGGTCGTGGTATACCGCTCGGTAAGGTCATTGACTGTGTGTCAAAAATCAATACTGGAGGTAAATATGACTCCAAAGCATTTAAGAAATCCGTGGGACTCAACGGTGTAGGTACAAAAGCAGTCAATGCACTTTCAAATTATTTTAAGGTTCAATCATTTCGTGAAGGCGAAGTCAAAATGGCTGAATTTAACGCTGGCGTCATCACCAATGATCAGAAAATAGCCAAAACAAAGGAGCCCAATGGTACACTCATAGAATTTGTAGCTGACGAATCCATATTTAAACATTATAAATATCGTAGTGAGTATGTAGAAAATCAGCTTTGGAACTATGCTTACCTTAATGCAGGTCTGAAACTAAACTACAATGGTAAAACACTCGTCTCCAAGAATGGACTTAAGGACCTGCTTGAGCGCAAGACCGATGTCGAAAATCTTTTGTATCCGATTATCCATATTCAGGCTGATGATATAGAAGTGGCGCTTTCTCACAATTCGTCGTACGGTGAAGAATATTATTCGTTTGTCAACGGACAAAATACGACGCAGGGAGGTACACACCTAGCCGCTTTCCGAGAAGCGATTGTCAAGACTGTCCGCGATTTTTATAAAAAGGAATATGACTCTCGTGATGTACAGTCATCTATCGTCGGTGCGATGGCCATTAAAGTAGAAGAACCCGTCTTCGAATCGCAAACTAAAACCAAACTCGGGTCACTAACTATGGCTCCAGAAGGTGTGTCGATTAAGACTTTTGTGCTTGATTTTCTAAAAACACAGCTAGGAAATTACCTACACCGAAATAAAGAAGTAGCCGACGCATTGCAGCGAAAAATCTTGCAATCTGAGCGCGAACGAAAAGAGATAGCCGATATCAAAAAAATAGCCAATCAACGTGCGAAAAAGGCTAATATTCATAATAAAAAGTTACGAGATTGTCGTCTTCACCTCACCGATGGCAAAAAATCGACGGAAGAAGAGAAATTGGGGACTACAATATTTATCACAGAAGGAGACTCGGCAAGTGGATCTATCACTAAGGCGCGTAATGTGCAGACGCAAGCTGTGTTTTCATTGCGTGGTAAGCCGCTCAACTGTTATGGGATGACTAAGAAAGTCGTGTATCAAAATGAAGAATTCAACCTGCTCCAACATGCGTTGGACATTGAGGATGGTATCGAAAATCTTAGATACAATCGTGTGGTCATTGCAACAGATGCCGATGTCGACGGTATGCATATACGGCTGCTGTTATTGACATTCTTTTTACAGTTTTTCCCTGATTTGGTCAAATATGGCCATTTATATATCTTAGATACGCCACTTTTTCGTGTTCGGGACAAGCAAAAGACGATCTATTGCTACTCTGAAGCTGAAAAAAAAGCAGCCATTGCTCAACTACGGGGTAAAGCTGAAATCACCCGATTCAAAGGACTAGGAGAGATTTCTCCCAATGAATTTGAAGGATTTATCAATGAAGATATCCGCATCGATCCTGTGATCCTAAGTGAAGGAACACGAATCGAGGATCTGCTTGCTTACTATATGGGCAAAAATACTCCTGAACGCCAAGTCTTTATCATTGACAATCTCAAAGTAGAGTTGGATGAAGTAGAAGCTGCTGAAGCGGAAGTTATGGATCTTGCGACTGAAGAAGAAGCGGTTTAGACTTTAAAAGGCATATCAAGATCCAAAAAGTCGCCCCACTGGGACTTCGATTTACATTTCTGCTAGTTATTGTACGGTTTGGGTTTTGATATAATTTTACATAAAATCACACCTTTTTGGGCTTCAATAAGGTGAACCGAATCTTATGAATGAAGATTTTTTTTTTTTGTGGGTTTATAACCCCCATCGGGTCGACATTTCAAAAAGGTCAGAATAAAGCATCCGTGGATTAATAGTTACACTCTTGAGAGAATTTTCTGCAATGTGTTTTCTAAAAATGTTGGATCAAATCAAAATGGGTCAAAGCTTTAAATTCATTCATTCTAGCTTGAATACCAGCATTATCTAGATTCTGAAGGTTGAAGAGACTGTAATCTTCAACGCAGAATGATGCCATGGTTGATCCGGTGATGATTGCGCGTTTCATACTATCCATGGATACATCATCAGTCATCGCTAAATACCCCATCAACCCACCTGCAAAGGTGTCTCCTGCTCCTGTAGGATCGACAACATTAGACAACGGAAGCGCCGGCGCATAAAACATTGAGTCTCCATGAAACAATAGCGCACCGTGTTCACCTTTCTTGATAACTAAGTATTTTGGTCCCATTTTTAAGATTACTTTTGCTGCGTCACGAATAGAATAGCATCCTGATAATTGACGTGCTTCTTCATCGTTGATTGTCAATAAATCGACACGTTTGATAACGGCTTTGAGTTCTTCCATAGCGATATCCATCCAAAAATTCATTGTATCAAGTGAAATGAGCTTTTGGGTGCCGTCTAATTGATCCAAGACCCTCGATTGAACAGCAGGTGTAAGATTACCTAGCATTACATACTTTGCTGATTTGGCCGCTTGTGGTAAAATGGGATTAAAATCAGCTAGGACATTTAGATCTGTTGTAACGGTGTCTCGGCTATTGAGATTATTGTAATATTTTCCTTCCCAAAAGAATGATTTTCCACCTTTGACTATTTCTAGACCATCTAGATTGACACCGCGTGCTGCGAGTCGATCTAGTTCATTTTGAGGAAAATCATCACCAACTATAGATACCAAATGTATATTCTTAGTAAAGTAGGATGCTGCCCAAGAGATGTAGGTACAAGCGCCGCCGATAACCATCTCTGCTCTCCCTGTCGGTGTTTCTATTGTGTCAAAGGCAACGGTGCCAATAGTTAGTAAACTCATGATAGTTTTGTGTTAATGTTGTAAATCAGCCGCAAAGGTAGTATTTTCAATATTTAAGATGCTAATAAAGCAAAAAAAAGAGCCGAGCAAGATTAAACTTTGCTAAGCTCTTTTTTTTAGATGTAAAAAAGATGTATGCTAAAGAAGTTGAATCACTTCTTTTGAGTATCTACATCTTTCATATTTTCTCTCACTTCTTGTTCGATATTGCTTTTTGCATTATTGAACTCTTTGATGCCTTGACCTAGACCACGCATGAGTTCTGGTATTTTCTTACCACCAAAAAAAATCAGGATAAAAAATGCAATAAAAAGGACTTCAGTAGCACCTATTCCCCCTAAAAATAAATTGAACATATTTGATTTGTTTAAATTAAAACATATAATACCACAAAGGTACGCCATTTAGATTTGATAATCAATGATTGGTTTAGTTTCACGGC
>JANMMV010000270.1:0-4245 GCA_031373565.1 Saprospiraceae bacterium | reverse complement strand
GACTTTATTTTCTATTTACTTTAAAACCTTTTTTAAAATGAAGAATCACGGCCTTGAATCGCTTTAATTTAAACCTGCATCATCTTGAACATAAATTGCACATTCCTAGTCGTTAATAAATTATTGCCAAAATGCATGTATACCATTATTCGCTTAATGTATAACTGACAGGTTGCAGCCATTTCAGTCTTTCAAAATATAGAACAGAAATAGATATTAATTGAGTTTTATGAGCCTTTTGTAAATAATGTTTTCTTCTGATGTAAATCTGACCATATATATACCTGCTGGGAGGTTGGCACCATCTAATGTAAGTTGGTACCATTTGTCTGATTTAGCATAATCATAGAATATTTCGTTTACCATTTCACCAGTAACTTTCAAGACATCAATCTTTATTATTTGTACCGGTAATTTATGATTAAAATCGATCCTTACATCGTCGACAAAAGGATTTGGGTAGACATGTAGTTTGATTTGGTTTGCATCAGCCACCTGATCGTCAGATGTGGAGATCTCAGAAAAAACTACATTTACCATACAAGAATCTATACATATATCATTATTGGTAACAGTAACACTTATTTCACTGGATGATATGACACTGATACATCTTGTTTTATCGAATGTACTCCACTTATACGATTGAACTCCCTCCGGACCACAGAGAATCGCAGTTTCACCTGCTACCATGTTAAGGCTTCCATCTATCTGACATTGCGGCATATCGTAAACTGTTACGTCTATTTTATTGGAAATAGAAAAACCGCATGGATTTCTGTTTGTAACAAAGTAGTTGCCAGAGCTAATTACTATTATGGATTCCGATGTTTCACCCGTATTCCAAGTACCGTTCATGTTACCTGACAAAACGATACTTTCACCTTTACAGAAAGCGGTAGTCGATGCTGTTTCAATATTCGATGCTATTGGTAAAGGTATGACGTCAACTATTATCTCATTAGAAACAGATGTACCACAGGCGTTCGTATTTATAACATAATATGATCCAGAAGTGGTCACTGTAATGGAAGAACTTGTAGCACCTGTACTCCAGACACCATTTAAATTTCCAAATAAAAGAACACTGTCACCTTCACAAAAAGTCGTAGGAGATAAATGAGATATACTTGATGCAGTAGGATTAGGCATAAAAGAGACTGCTATTTCATTGGAATGTGTGCTGTCACAGGGGCCGGAGTTTATTACAAAATAGATACCGGGTGAAACCACTATGATATTTGCGCTTGTTTCACCCGTATTCCAAATACCATTATTAGTATTTCCGAATAGAGTAATGCTATCACCTTGACAAAAAACAGTAGATTCTGTCGCATAAATAACCGGGTTATCTATGGTTGGTGCCGCGGTTACTGTAAAGTTGCAATTGGAAAAACATGCTGGATTTTCTGATATAGTGACTGAATAGTCACCTGCTGCACTTACTACAATACATTGAGTTGTTTCACCAGTGCTCCATAAATAACTTTCTTGATCTTCTATTGTACAAAGTACAACAACATCATTTTCGCAAATAATACTATCTCCTGAAATAATACATTCTTCCGCTGATGAAATGCTAACTACTTTGTTGCAAGTACTTTTGCAGCCGTTAGCATCTGTAATAGTAATTGCATAAATGCCTGCTGTTGAGCCATCAATACAATTTGTATTTTGTCCATCTTCCCACCAGTAATCAGCTAGGCCCGGTGGCAAGCAAAGTTCATTGGTACCGCCCTCGCACACAATATCATTTCCAGTTATTACACAAAGAGGGACCGGATTAGTAGTCAAAGTTTTTGCACAAATACTACTACATCCAAAATAATCAGTGACGGTAACAGAATAGGATCCGCCTTCAGTAACAAATATGCAGTCAAATGTCCCTCCTGAACTCCAATCGTAATAATAATTTCCTCCAATAGTACATAGTGCATGAGTTGATCCTTCACAGAAAGAATCTGCCCCTTCAATGAAGCATGGTGGTAACGAGTTAAGTAATAGTGCTTTATTACACGAGCTTGTGCAACCGTTGACATCGGTGATAGTAACGCTGTAGTTTCCAGCAACATTTACACTGATACAGCTTGCGGTCGAGCCATTGCTCCATACATAAGCAGCTGCACCAGGCGTGGCGCAGAGTTGGGTAGATGACCCTTCGCATATAGTATTGTCACCCGTGATGCTGCATATAGGTAGAGCTGAAACTGTCACATTTGTGTTGCAAGCACTTGTGCAACCAGTCACATCTGTGGTAGTAACACTATAGTTTCCAGCAACATTTACACTTATACAGCTTGCGGTCGAGCCATTGCTCCATACATAAGCAATTGCACCAGGTGTAGCACAGAGTTGCGTAGATGACCCTTCGCATATAGTATTGTCACCCGTGATGCTGCATTGTGGTAGAGCTGAAACTGTAACATTGATGTTACAAGCACTTGTACAACCATTGACATCGGTGACAGTAACGCTGTAGTTTCCAGCAACATTTACACTGATACAAGAAGTGGTCGAGCCATTGCTCCATACATAAGTAGCTGAACCAGGTGTAGCACAGAGTTCGGTAGATGACCCTTCGCATATGGTATTGTCACCCGTTATGCTGCACGGAGTTGAAGCATATACGTTGGTAGTAATACTATTAGATGTGGAACTACCGCAGTTATTGGAAGTGGTGACAAAATAAGTACCGCTCTCGGTGACGGTGATACTTGGACTCACACTTCCATTGTTCCAAACGCCGCCATTATTTCCAGAGATTATGACGCTATCATTTGAACAAAATGTTGTAGGACCATCTGCGATGATAAATGCTGGCGTTGGTAACTGATTTATTCTTACTATGTTATTTGCCATCGAGATCGCACCATCTCTTGACAATGCTCGCCCATAAAATGATGCAGCTTCCAAAAGGCTAATGGCTCCATTCACTAAAATATTGCCTCTAAAAGTGGCATTCTCTCCGATATCCACTGCGCCATTTATTTGCCAAAATATATTACAAATAGAGGCCGAATTGCTCAAAATAATAGTTGAAAATGTCGATGTTGATAAAGCCCCATCTATTTGGAAAATAAATATGGCGTTTGGATCGCCTTCACCATCCAAAAATAGAGTATCGTTCATAGTAGATGCCTCACCGATACAATAAATATTAGGAGTCAATACTTGTCCATTTCCCAAAGTGGATGTCAAAACTTGACCACAGGTAAGCGCTGCTGTAAAGGAATATGCAACATCTACATCAATTGCTGCTTGCACAGAAACCGGGTCAGCTACGTGTATTTGCCCAACTAAAACACCCGGTGGAAAAGCATTGAAGGCGCCTACATTTGTGCCCACATCTCCAACAACATTAGTGGTTGCCCCTACATTATTAAATGCGCCAATGGCTGTAAAGACCGCGAAATTGGATGAAGCGCCTAAGGTAGGGGTCTGTCCAAAATGTTTTTTAGAATACAACACACAAAGTAATAGAGACAAAAATAACTTTTTCATGATAAAAGGGTTTCAAAAAATAATAAATAGAAAGACATGATGGTGTTTATTTAAAATACCTGATGTATCTTAAATAGATATTCGGAAATATGAAATTACGATTGAAAGACTAAATTAACTAGCTTATTCGATATACAAAGATATAGAGAAAATATGTTGAATATTTATATACTGACCTAAGAAACTTATATAATTACTTGCATTATTTGCACTAATTACATTATAAAAAGAAGATCTTACATAATTCACATAATCTAAAGCAAGCTCACCATTTACCCGACATCCTAATCACTTTAAAGATGTCATAAATGTACTCCACACATTAACGTTTAACTATGCAATAAAGGCGAATAAGATTAGCATATTCATTGCGTAAAAATTTTATCAAATTGGAATAATGATCCATTATTACGCCAGTAAATGCAATACTATAACAAAGAAAACTATTGCGCAAAACTGTAAATTGAAAGCAATGTTTCAGTTGAATATTTTACTCTTTGTACAAAATTAATATTTAATTTTTTAATGATATTGCAACCATTGATTCATGCATCGATTTCAACAAATCGCGATCTATTTTTATTAACGCAAGTTGCTTATTTATAATGGTTTGTTGTTCAAAACTCAGGTGCTGTAAGTCGTTGGTTAGTACTTTACGGTAAGTATCAATGGTTACATTCTCACCATATTCACACGAATTAAGTATTGCCTCTCGATCATTGCAGGATAAAGCGGCTTTAACAT
>JANMMV010000260.1:0-10039 GCA_031373565.1 Saprospiraceae bacterium | reverse complement strand
CAATAGGTAAAAGCCGCACATGATAAACCTGCATGAGATTGAAGACTTCATCACCAGTATCCGATGTCTGCACCGTAGGGATCGACTGCGATATGAGGTCTTTGGCTAACATTTTTTAGCTTTATTAGAATAGTAAAGATACAAATCCATCATTGTCTTAACACTTTTTGACGCTCAAGTACAAATTCTTCATCAGAAAGAATGCCTTTTTGGCGCATTTCTACCAGTTTGGCAATGTTGGCTAGTACTGATGCTTCTGAATTATTACTCTCTATTACAGGTTCGGCGTTTGATGCGGGTGGTGTTTCTTGACCAAAAGGGTGACTTAAAAATCCACTTTTGCGAAAAGCTTCAAACTCAGGCTGGATCCGGACATAGGCCAAATCATCGTGCTGCATGATCTTATCCACATCTTTCAGACCTAAACTTACCGCTTTTGATAAATGGTAAAAAGCTTTTGATTTTTTCTCAGTCAGGGAGTACGCACATGCAATATTAAAATGCAGTGAGACATCAGTTGGAGAGATGGCCAGTCCTTTAGTAAAATCTTCAATCGAATCTTGTAGATCGAAATTTTTATACTTTTTCATACCACTTTCTTTGTAAGGGTTTGCCTTAACTTGGGCTTGTGGTGATCTAGTGGGTTTTTGGCGTCCTCCTATTTGGTCATATTTTCGCATTTGTTCTTCTCTGCGCTGTTCAAGTGGCCCTCGAGTCGAAGGTACATTTTGCCATTTACGATACACATTAATATCATGCATTTGTTTTATCAAAAAAGGAATCATTAATACCCAAAATATTGAATTGCCAGTCATAAGTGCTAACCAACAAAATACACCTATTGTCCACCACCTGCCCGATTTGCCATAGTATGGTTGCTGTTGTTGCTGTTGATTTCTAAACATATTTTTCACTAAAATTTAACTATCAATAAAAAATTAATAATCCCGATCAATTGATCTTACAAGTTAACACTGCAATATCGTCCGTTATTTCGGTAGCATTGCGATAGTTTTCGATTTCTTTGAGAAGTTCATCATTAAAACTTTCTGGATCAAGGTTTCCGTATTTATTGACAAAATCCATGAGTCTCTTATCACCAAAATATTCACCTTCTACATTCATAAGGTCAGCGAGACCGTCAGTAAACGATACGACAAGTGCCTCATGGTCGAGTTTTATACTATGCTCCTTAATATTGTCAAGTTGCTCAAATGCACCTATAAATGAACAGCCATTATCTAGCTTGATCATGTCACCGTTCATCTTGAGCAGAGGAGGGTGATGACCTGCATTAATATATTTGATCGTTTTAAGTTTTGTATCCACTTCTGCTACAAAGAACGTAATATACTTGTCAGATTTTGTAATTTTATAGACAGACTGATTTAAAGCAAAGACAAAAGTCTCTAGATCCCGATATTGAAAGATCAAATTCTGTATCATCGCCTGAAAATTGGCCATAAGCAGCGCTGCAGCCACTCCTTTGCCAGAAATATCGGCAATACAGAAAGCAAATTTATCTTGGTCAAATCTAAAGTAATCTAAATAATCACCTCCAATGTTCGAGTGCGGCTTGTATATCTTTGACATCGAGAACTTAGGCTCGATAGGAAGGTACTCGGGAATTAGCATTTTTTGAACTTGAGAGGCAAGCTCCATTTCCCTAGTATAGCTTTCTTGCTCTAGCTGGCGTTTAAACAAATGCTTGTTCTCGATGGCAACAGCGATGATATTAGTCACAGTAGTAATGAACTGAATCTTATTGTAGAGATCATCTTTCTCTTTGATGCCGCCTATGATCGAGTAGGCTATTGGAAATTCTTTATGGTAAACAGGAATCGTTATATCAAATCCATTGTAGAGCGGATCTTCTTCATCTTTGATGGTATGAAGTCGCTTATGTTCTAACAACAATTTTATCAACTCAGAAGCCTGAGACTTATCAAATTGGGTTGATGTCACGCATTGCCAATTGGTACCTTCTTTTATAAAAAGCGCCATTTTTTCGATGCCCATCTCCCAGCTTAGAAAAGATTTGTACATGTTGTATAAGCCCTCAGCAGATACATTGTCGTTAATCGCTTGGGTGATAGTCAGCAAGGATTTGATCTGCAGCTGCTTAATGCTGAGTTCCTTTTCTAGTTTTTCTAAAATGGCTAGGTCGCGATTCATGTAGCAAACGTACAAAAAAAAATTGTGATGATATACTTACATTATTGCATTAAGGTCCGTAAAGACATTATTAATAGATAGGTAGCCAAAATGTATAAATTATTCATACTTTTGCATGGTTAAAACACAATAGCGTTAAATGATAAAAGGCCTTTGGTGGAAATTGTTAGGAGCGGTTATATTTCTATATGTAATCCTTGGCGGAATGACGACTCCATTGAAACCAGGTATAACCAGTGTGTCTCCTTCTCAAGCGCAATCCGGCCAAAAGGTTACTTTAGATATTGTCGGTTATAATACACACTTTAAAAAGGCTGACAATACTAATATTTGGTTGAAGTTAGATTCTACACGTATTATTCCGCATAGCGGCCTTAATGTAATAAGCGACAATAAGATTAAAGCAGAATTCGTGCTTCCTTATGGGCTCCACACAACTGAAAGTGTGGCGACGCTGACTTTGCTTTTTGACAATAAGCTAGATGGAGGATTTGTATCTCCCAACGCATTGTTTGTAACCCAAGTAGATTCTATTCCTGCTGCCACTGACTCTGTAACATGGCAGGATGCAAGTACATTATCATTTCATTCTGTGGCGGGTATCAAATTTCCATATCGCAGCATTTTAAATGAAACGATTCGAAATACTTTTTTTCATGTGGCGCTTTGGTTTGCTATGTTCATCCTGTTATTGGTTGGTCTCTATCATGCCGTTATGTACCTCATTACTAAAAATATGAAGTATGATACGCTTTCGTCCTCTTACAACAGAATCGGCATTTTATATGGTATCCTCGGGATAATAACAGGTTCAATATGGGCAAAATTTACATGGAATTCGTTTTGGACCACCGATGTCAAACTAAATATGGCCGCGATATCTATGTTGATCTATCTTGCATATTTGGTTCTTCGTAATACGAGTGCAGATTTTGATCGCCGAGCTAAGATGTCAGCTGCGTATACCATCTTTGCCTTTGCGGCATTGATACCATTAATTTTTGTTATCCCTCGCATGACTGATAGTCTTCACCCCGGTAATGGCGGCAATCCTGCCCTTGGAGGTGAAGATCTTGATAATACCCTGAGATTATTTTTTTACCCATCTATTATTGCTTTAATATTGATGGGTCTTTGGATGAGCCAATTATTGGTTCGATATCATAATCTTGAAGAAAAAATATTATTAAAAAGCAATAAATTGTAATTTATGAAGAAATTATTATCTTTGTCTGCCTTGCAATTGATCATGATACAGTTTGTGTGCGCACAAGGAGTCTCAGTAGATTTTTTGCGTAGCACGGGCAAGATATATTCTGTTGTAGTAGTGATTGCCTGCATATTTATAGGTATCATTTTTTTTATGTACAGACTCGATCGCAAACTTACCAAATTAGAAAATCAAATAAAAGATGAGCAGTAAACAAGCTAAATTTTTCGAAAGCGTTCAAAACAATTTTGATAAAGCAGCAGCACATACAGACATTAGTCCTGGGCTTCTCCAACAGATCAAAACATGCAATGCAGTTTACCAAATGAATTTTCCAGTAAAAATTGGTGATTCATATCAGGTTATTGAAGCATATCGGGTACAACACAGTCACCATAGGATGCCTACCAAAGGTGGTATTCGATTTAGCCACTTAGTAGATCAAGAAGAAGTGATGGCGTTGGCCGCTTTGATGACTTACAAATGTGCCATAGTAGATGTGCCTTTCGGTGGAGCTAAGGGTGGGGTCAAAATCTCTCCAAGAGCGTACTCTGCAGAAGAGTTAGAACGAATCACAAGAAGATATACTGTTGAGTTAATACGTAAAAATTTCATCGGGCCATCTGTAGATGTACCAGCGCCTGATTATGGAACTGGAGAGCGTGAGATGGCTTGGATTTTAGATACATATCAGACATTTAAAGGTGGTGGCGAAATTGACGCTGCAGGATGTGTTACTGGTAAACCGGTAAATCAAGGTGGTATTAGAGGACGTACTGAGGCAACAGGTAGAGGTGTTTTTTATGGACTTAGAGAAGTCTTTAACGACGAAAAATTAATAGCAAAAATTGGAGCTACCAAAGGTATTGAAGGCAAGACGATGGTTATCCAAGGTATGGGTAACGTAGGTTCTTATTCTGGTACCATATCACAAGATGAAGGCGATGTTAAAATAATAGGTTTATCTGAAATAGAAGGTACGGTCTATTCAGAAAAAGGTATCGATATGCATGCAGCGTTAGCATATCGCAAAGAGCATGGTACCATATTAGGCATGCCCGGCACCGTTACTTTACCTGAGCGTGGAGACTGGGTGGCTATAGATTGTGATATATTATTGCCGTCTGCGCTTGAATCCGTCATTACTGAGGAAAATGCGCATAAAGTAAAAGCTAAAGTGATTGGTGAAGCAGCCAATGGTCCTATCACTTCTGATGCAGCTGATATTTTGGTAAAGAAAGGTTGTATCATCGTTCCAGACATGTATCTTAATGCAGGTGGTGTAACTGTATCTTATTTTGAATGGCTCAAGAACTTATCTCACATGAGATTTGGCCGTATGGAAAAAAGATTTAACCACAATACCTATCTCAATATCATGAGCACTGTTGAAAACTTGACTGGTAAAAAAATAGGTAATGTTGAGAAGGATTTCTTAACAAGAGGAGCCGAAGAAATAGACCTAGTACGCTCTGGATTGGAGGAGACTATGGTCAGCTCATTTGGTCAGATAATGGATGTGTATCATTCAAAAGAAAGAGTGGATAACCTTAGAGATGCTGCATTTATCGTCGCACTCAACAAGGTGGCTAATGATTATATGACATTGGGTGTATTCCCATAGTAAAAGGTTTTGATTGACACACTTGTTGACCAAATTCTACATATTTAATTTCTAAAAATATTAATAAAATGAGCTTGCAAATAGGAGATATTGCGCCAGATTTTACACTCAAAGCAACAGACAAATCTGATGTTTCGCTTTCTAATTACAAAGGCAAAAATGTTGTTATCGTGTTTTTTCCATTAGCGTTTACTGGTGTATGCACCACAGAATTATGTAATATTCGCGACAACAAAGCAAATTATGATAAACTCAATGCTGACATAATAGCGATCTCTGTTGATTCTCTTTTTACACTTGATAAATTCAGACAAATAGAAGGCTATAATTTCCCACTCCTATCCGATTGGAACAAGACAACAGCTGCTGCATATGGAGCGCTTTATGATGAATTTGTGCTAAATATGAAAGGGGTTGCCAAGAGATCAGCCTTCGTTGTGGATAAAGAAGGAAAAATAAGATACGCAGAAGTTTTGGAAAATGCTGGAGAACTTCCTAATTTTGCGGCGATCAATGAAACTTTAGTAGGTTTATCGTAGTTATATAATTTTGTTAGCATTTTTTTAATTTATCAGCATGGCAAAGACAGGAGTAAAATACGAAGAATTAGAAGAAATACTAGTACTAGATGAGTCTTCTACGGGTGTAAAATCACAATTGGTTGTTTACAATGATGACTATAATACTTTTGACTGGGTTATACAGTGCTTTGTAGAAGTTTGTAACCATACCGATGAGCAGTCTGAACAGTTATCAATCTTAGTACATTTCAAAGGAAAAGCAACAGTCAAAACTGGTGTAATGTCACAACTCAAACCTATGAAAGACGCGCTTATTGATCGTGGCTTATCAGCTGTAATAGAGTCTAATGCAGAGTAAAGAGATCTATTTTTCTAAAAAATAATAATCATAAAGGTGGTCTATCGACAGAAAGACCACCTTTTTTTATGCTCATGTCGTTATGCAGATTCTTCATCCTACAGCTAATGTTTTTCCTCATCCAGATACGGCTTCAAAGGAAGGAATATTAGCTATTGCTGGTGACTTGTCTGTAGAGAGACTACTCCTTGCCTACAATTATGGGATATTTCCGTGGTACAACATAGATGAGCCGATCATCTGGTGGTGCCCTAAGCCTAGATTTGTCATTTTTCCTGATGAAGTCAAAATAGCTAAAAGCATGCGACCTTATTTCAACCAAAAGAAATATACTGTCACCTATAATGGCGCATTTGAAGATGTCATAAACCATTGCAAGCATGTCAAACGTAACTCCCAAGATGGTACATGGATAAACAATGAAATAGTAGATGGTTACCTTGAGCTGCATAACGCTGGTTTTGTCACTAGCGTCGAAGTTTGGGAGGATACTGAGTTAATAGGAGGGTTGTATGGTGTCAATATAGGCAAAGTATTTTTTGGAGAATCCATGTTTAGTTTGAAACCTAATGCGTCGAAGTTTGGATTTATAACGCTTGCGAAAAAATTATCTCAAGACGGTTACAAGGTCATTGACTGCCAACAACCTAATCCTTACTTACAAAGCTTGGGAGGACGATTTATCTCCGGAGTCCAGTTTGATGATGTCTTGCGAGAAAATAGACTTAGCTATTTGGAAACATTAATGTAGCTTCCGCATTTATCAATATGTTTACTTAGTTTCTCACTTTCTAATCTTATGTACATTTGTATTAGCTCCCAATGCTGCTGCTATACCACCGACATCTTTTCGAAAACTCAAGACATTGTGATCATGGACGCGACGTAGTGCTTTGGATTTTGTGCCCCCGAAATAATCATTTTCCATATACCAATCCTTGTGCTCCATGATGCGATCCAGCCCGTAGAGCCGGTGTATTCTTACGATAATTACTTTCTCCTGGCTATCGGGCATTTGCTTGATAGATTCGGTCATGACACGATATGCCAGACGCTCTATATATGCTCGAGCCACTTCTACCATATGTACTTGACATTTGATGAATGCATCATGCGCAGACATTTGTTTACTAATCATATTACGCATCCGGTCAGCGAGACTAAGGATCATTTTTTTCTCTCGATATCTCAGCGTTCCACTAATAAAATCATCACTCTCGAGATGCTCCACGCTCGTCTGTCGAGAAAAATACGGGTTGAGCTCTGCTAGTCTAAAATATATTTTGTCGCTTACATACTGCCAAGTAGCGGATAATCGCTCTTCATGAAAATTTTCTTTAAATTCTGTCAGCAAACCTTTACCTACCAGTTGCATCAGCACTGTGTTATCCCCTTCAAAGGTTGTAAATATGTCTGCATCAGCTTTCATGCGGGGTAATACATTTTCGGATAGATAACCTTTGCCGCCACACGCTTCGCGACACGTCTGAATCGTATCAGTCGTATGCCAAGTAGCAAGCGCTTTGAGCCCTGCTGCTTTTGTCTCAATTTTGCGAAGTGTTGCTTCGTCCGGCGATAATGAATATTGATCGGCAAGCTTATAAATAGCATGATGATACATAATGGTTTGTGCGATTCTCGGCATGAGCCTATGCTGATGCGTAGGATAATCCATGATGAGTGATTCTTCCACGCCTTCTTGCAGAGCGAACTGTCGACGCCGGAGCGCATACTCCACAGCTATTGCGAGGGCTGTTTTTGCTGCACTAAGAGCGCCCAAACCTACGCATATTCGGCCGCCTACGAGCGTACCAAGCATTACAAAAAATCGCTTATTGGGATTAGAGATTGGACTTGTGTAGATGCCCTTACTATCGATATCTCCGTATTTGTTGAGGAGTTGAGATGCAGGAACTTTGACATGGTCAAACCAGATACGACCATTGTCAACCCCATTTAACCCCATCTTAGTACCGCAGTCATCAATCTTAACACCTGGCATCAATTGGCCTTTTTTGTCTCTAATTGTGGTGATTATGGCATGCACGCCGTGATTCTCGCCATTGACAATCAATTGAGCGAATACGACTGCCTCCGAAGCATGTAAGGCATTTCCAATATATTCTTTACCTGCATCAAACTCAGGCGTCTGAATATCAAGCGTCTGCGTTTCATGAAAATAAGTAGCTGTCGTTCGTATATCTTTGACATTGGATCCATGACCTGTTTCAGTCATAGCAAAACAACCCAATAAATCACCTTTCCCGGTATCTTGAAGATATGACTTATGATGAATATCTGTCCCTAAATTGAGAATAGCGCCACCAAATAACCCAAATTGAACACCAAACTTGACAGCTAAACTCAGATCGTGGTAGGCAACTGTTTCAAAAGCAACCATATAAGATCCAATATCATTTTTTCCACCTACTGACATCGGATAGGCATACATTCCCAATCCTTGGCGGGATAATTCCATCAATCGAGACAAGGTTAGTGTTCTCATTGTTTCTTTATCAACAATATCTTCATCAATTGAGAATAATGGATCAGCAAGTATTGATTGGGTATTATCTACCGCATCGGTGCGAAAAAAGTGTAGAGTATGATACAATTTTTCTATATCAAATCCAAAATCATTTGAGCCTACAATATTCGAATCTAGTCCTAATCCCAACTGTGTCATAAACCGCTGATGGATCACAGGGTCATCAATACCCATTGCCACCCCAACTTCTTTAATAGCTAAAATAGTCCTATTATACTGTTCCGCACTTTCACCATCAATTATTATCTTAGCCATAGCCACACCCATGGTGACCAAGTCATTTCTATCAGGTAGTGACAGATTTGAAGCATGATTACGTAATGCACTCAGCCATTGTTTGTACAATTCTTGGCCAGGAGGATTATCTGGATTAGTATGTTCGATGAGATATTTAATGTCTGCCTGCGTAAGATGAGGCATACTTTCTATCATCTTGTGTATATGTTTCATCTCAGAAGAAGAGAGAATACTGTCTTTCCAGCCCACATAAAATATAGGCAACAGACTGAGAACGCCAGGACTTAATGGAATATTCATAATAGCAAATGTATCCCTATTTTCTTATGAATGATCACCTGGCAAGACATTTATTTTGTTATTGAAATTCTATGAGCTAGATCGCACCATAGCAATAAGATAAGTTGGATTTATGCAGAATTCTTCGCCATCGACGGCCGTCAAAGATAAGATAAGTTAACATTATGAAAGTCCGAGCGGGGCGAAATTTATTTATCATCAAAGCCATCATTTCCTAAAAAGTATGGATGAATGTGAAAAGTACAAAATGATGTAGTCGTTGTACATGACAACATCATTTTAAAACTGCATTTAGGGATTAACATTTATAAATTGATACTTATTGACATAATTTTCAAATCAAAAGCTTCGCACACGTCAATGCATCCAAATTTCCCAAAAAAGCTGTATTTTTGGACTGCTTTTTGTAATACACCATAAAATTAAAATCATATTCTTTATGAGCAATAGATCAATACCGTTAGTAGATTTATCAAAGTTTGTTAATGGCAGCGCCGATGAGCGATCAGCCTTTGTCAATGAACTAGGTGATGCTTTCCATCGCGTAGGATTCGTTGGCGTTATCAATCATGGTATCCCACAATCCAAAATCGATGCTTTCTACGACGCATCCAAAATGTTTTTCTCTATGCCCGTATCTGTTAAAGTTGGTTACGAAATCAATGGATTAGCAGGACAACGTGGTTACACATCATTTGGTCGGGAACATGCAAAGCAATCGATGGTTGCGGACTTGAAAGAATTTTTTCAGATTGGTCAGTTTGTCGCAGATGATCATCCGCTCAAGCCCGAATATCCTGATAATGTAAAGATAGCAGAGGCGCCAGCGTTTTATGAGCAAGGTAAAGAGCTTTACAAAGCTTTTGAAACTACTGGTGGTGAAGTTAGGTCCTGGGGCAATGAACGGTTAGCCTGTGAAACTTTGTCGCGAACGTCATTGGCAGCAGCTTCCAGGTCGACGCCGAGTTCAAATTCGATGTTAATGCTGCTGGAGCCTACGCTGGAATTGGAAGAGATATTTTTTATCCCTGCAATCCCGTTGATGGATTTCTCCAGCGGCTCGGTG
>JANMMV010000225.1:0-1783 GCA_031373565.1 Saprospiraceae bacterium | reverse complement strand
GGCACTAGGTGCTAATTTTCATTTAGGCATGGACGGAATATCACTTGTGATGTTACTTCTGAGTAATGTCGTGGCGCTAATTGTCATGTTGAGTACGCTAAAAGATAGCTATCAATCACCCAATCTATTCTTCGGTCTATTGCTATGTATGCAAGGAGCAATGAATGGCGTTTTCGTGTCGCTCGATCTCGTGACATACTATATTTTCTGGGAATTAGCCTTGATACCAGCTTATTTCTTAGTGATCATGTGGGGCAAAAAGCCAATCATGAATGCAGGTCTAAAGTTCTTCTTTTATACATTGATCGGCTCTCTATTTATGCTAGCTGCGATCATATATTTGGGAGTAACGACTGGTTCGACCGATATCAATAGCATCTATGGCGCACAAATATCAGGAGCTGCACAGTTATGGATCTACGTAGGATTTATGCTCGCTTATGGCATCAAAATTCCGATTTTCCCATTACACACTTGGCAGCCAGATACTTACCAATTATCACCGACACCTGTGACAATGATGTTGTCAGCGGTTATGCTCAAGATGGCTTTGTATAGTATCATCAGATGGATTATCCCTGTGGTTCCAGACGCATTGTCACAATATGGTATCTATGTCATTGGACTCGTAGCGATCGGTATCTTGTACGCGTCGCTTATCGCATGGAACCAAACCGATCTTAAACGCACTTTTGCTTACTCATCCATCGCGCACGTAGGTTTGATAGCAGCAGGAATATTGACGGTCAGCAAGGCTGGTCTCAACGGTGCGATGGTGCAGATGGTAGCGCATGCGATCAATGCAGTTGGATTATTTTATGTGACACAAGTCATGTTTAGACAGACAGGCGGCCATGAGATGAGTGATTTCGGTGGCTTGAGACATAAAGCGCCTATGTTTGCAGGTTTTTACTTACTGATTTTGATGGCTAGTGTCGGATTACCTTTGACAAACGGTTTTCCTGGTGAATTTATGCTTTTCAATGCCGTCTTTAATGCGCACAATATATTCGGTATTTTATCGGCTTCAGGTGTGATCATCGGAGCGATATATATGTTATCATCTTATCAAAAAGTCATGCTCGGCGAAGACGGCGTAGCCAAAGTAGCTGTTCCTGATGCAGACGCTAGCGATAAATGGGTATGGATACCGATAACGATACTGATCGTAGTCCTAGGACTTTTCCCATCATTGGTCACCGATATTTCAGATGCATCGATCAACAAGATCATCGACCTTTACCAATCAAAACTTAACATTATACCTACGAAATAATATGAATGCAATCATAGTTTTGGGCATTTTTGCCATCATATCGATGTACTTAGGTGTATTTAATCTCAAGAAATGGGGATTTGCTGTAGCAATCCTTGGTGGACTAACTGGTCTGGGTCTCGTACTCACAGGAAACCAAGGTGACTGGACATCCCTTACACAAAATATGGTCTCTTTTGACCAAATGTCACAATCATACAGTGCGCTGTTGATCGTGGTGACGCTGCTAATCTTTGTTGCCAGCAAATATTATTACAATGATGGCATCGAGCATTTAACTGATATATATGCATTGTTTTTCTTTTCATTGATCGGTGGATTAGTGTTAGTTTCTTATCAGCATCTTGTTATGTTGTTCTTGGGCGTTGAAATCTTATCTATTCCTTTGTACATCCTAGCAGGTAGTAATCGCCGCAATACCAATGCTAATGAAGCTGGGCTCAAATACTTCCTTTTGGGATCTTTTGTCGCTTGTTTCTTGCTCCTAGGCATCACGCTCATCTATGG
>JANMMV010000190.1:0-6590 GCA_031373565.1 Saprospiraceae bacterium | reverse complement strand
CGAAGATCATCCTTGGTGGTGCGAAACATCATTTCATCTTACTATATTACGCAATATTTTTGTATCATAATCTCAGATGGAAATATGAATGATTTTAAAAATATGCTGGTGCGAGAGGTAATGGCGAGAAATCCCATTTGCGTTAGTCACGATACGTTACTCAACGAGGTAAGAGATATCTTCTCAAAGCATGCCATCCACCACATACCTGTCGTTGATGATTCCAAAATGCTAGTAGGTATCATTAGTTGGACCGATATGAACCTCATTTTTGAATGGTCAACCAAGTTCAATATTGATTCTGGAAAAACATCAAATGAAAAATTATTGAAGAGTATGACTGCTATTGACATCTGCACGAAAGACATATTCACTGTTAGAGCACTCGATTCAGTACTTAAGTGTTTTGAATTGTTCAAAATGAATAAATTTAAAGGCCTACCAGTGGTTAACGAGGAAGGTCATGTAATTGGTATAATCACAACATTAGACTTACTATCAATTGCTTATGAAGATCAAGGTGGAATAAATATTAGGATTTAGGAAATATAAAACAAATTTAAAATTATGAACATTTTAGTGCCTTACGAATTTACGCCAAAAGGAGATATAGCAGTTAACTTTGCTATAGAATTTATGTTAAATTATAGTGGAAAAGTCACATTATTGCATGTAGTGCCAATAGATGTAATATCAATAGAGTCTCCAGCATATATTTTTGTCTCAGAAAATCTTGATTTAGCACAAACTCACTTAAACAAGCTTGTCGAAGATTTGAAGGTTAAACATAACATTGGTGACGATAAGATATCATGTATAGCAAAAAATGGTACAATACTGCAAGGAATCGAATCAACGCTTGAAAAGTACGATATTGATGTAATTTGCATGAATACCCACAATAAAGTTGGCTTTTTTTACAAATTAATGGGGAGTGTATCTGAGCAGGTCTTGCAGCATGTCAAAACGCCAACGCTATTTTTGCATAATGAAGGAGTGAATACTGTTCCAATACAGAGAATGTTGTTTTTAGTAAGTGATTTGAAACAAATTGAGAAATCTGTACCTTCCTTCATAGGTTTGAATAAGAAGTTGAATGCCACCGTTGATGTAATGCATTTTGCAGAAAAGGAACATGATTTGAGTCTAGAAGCTATGAAGGAATTTAAAGACGAATATGAAAAGCAGAGTGCTACATTTAATTATGAATTTATCGTTAACTACGCGGATGATCTTTATTTGGCTATTAAAGAGAGAATGGTTACTGAAAAATATGATTTGATCGTCTTAGTAAAAAGAGATAGAAGTATGTTTAGTGAAATGTTAGTCCAATCAACAAGCATGTACTTCCTACATAGAATTAAAACGCCAATGTTGATTTTACATGACTAATAATTTTGTGGTTTCGTAATAGTTTTTGATCGCATATGAGCAAAAGAATCATTAATAGTAAGTTTGAATATCTAGAAGGACCTAATGGTCGTGGCAAGGAGCTTCTTTTCTTGGTCAAGGTTTTTTTGCAGTTCATTCGCGCATTCCGAAAACTACATTTTGTTGGGCCTTGTGTCTCTGTTTTTGGTTCTGCCAGAGTTGAACCTGATGACATATATTATCAAAAAGCCCGAAGTATTGGTAATGAATTAGGTAAACATGGATTTTCAATCATGACAGGTGGCGGTCCAGGTATTATGGAAGCTGCCAATCGAGGAGCTAAGGATGCTGGTGCAACTTCAATAGGCTGTAACATCAAATTACCTTTTGAGCAAAAATTGAACCCTTACTTGGATGTATCATTGAACTTTGATTATTTTTTTGTTCGAAAAGTGATCCTTGTTAAGTATTCTTATGCTTTTGTCATTCTACCAGGGGGCTATGGTACGATAGATGAACTTTTTGAAACATTGACGCATATTCAAACGGGTCATTTGTATGATTTCCCTGTCGTCATATTGGGATTTGATTTTTATAAAAAATTAATGTCATTTTTGGAAGAAATGGTTGAAAAGGGATATATCAAACAAAAGGACCTCGAAAGGATTTATGTAACTGATGATCCTGAGGATGCAATGAGGCATATTCGTTTATTTGTTCATAAAAACTATAAAGTGCGAAAAATTTATAATCCATTCTGGTGGTTAGGCGAAAATAGAACTGAGCCAATAAGGAATACAAATTAAATAATTGGATGATAATTATGACCACTCATTTATATACGATTGCAACTGCAAATTTCAATCAAAAATACTCCTGACTTGTCCCTTTTAGCGCGGTGGACTTAGTTTAGCAATTAATTTGTCCATTTTTGATGCTTGCTCGGCTCTTACAGAGACGGTTTTGTGGGTATATGATGTAGGATTTGCCCATCTACTATTTTTTGTGATTCGTCCATAAACTTTCTTGCAGAGAGTATTAATTTATCGTCTTTACAGATTTTCGTTCTTAAAAAATGCTTGGTTTTTAAAAATTGACATGAGCATACTATCAATTATGAAACAATCTTTTTTAGGATCAATGATTTCTAAAATACGTTCAGATAAACAGGAGATATATGAACAGAGGCTCTTCTTCTTCAATTGTAATTGGCCCTAGGGATGAGGTTTGGAAAATCGCTTACTTTTATGACATTTATTTCTGTTGATCTTCTTTTTTCTTATTCCAATTTATGCTTATCGACACGGTATCTTCGAGCCATCGGATTAGACCAAAAAGGTTGAAATAATGACCAAGTGTACACATCTACTAAATAAAAATGACTTGTTATCAGATTTTATGCTAATTTTGATTTGCCTTAGATCCACTTTTACCCCAATTTCATAATTTCTACTGATGAGCGCCAAAAAACAAATATTGTTGGTAGATGACGATAGGTCATTAAGCCCGCTAGTGAAGGAATATCTTGAAGCCAAAGATTTTATCTGCCACCTGCACCATAATGCATATGACGCAATGGATGATTTTAAAAAATCTACTTTCAATCTTTGCATTTTAGATATCAGGATGCCGATGAAAAATGGGTTTCAAATTGCAGAAGAAATTACTGCTTTGAGACCTAATACGCCTTTTCTATTTCTTACAGGACAAACTGAAAAAGAAGACCGTATCAAAGGACTAGAAGCAGGCGCTGACGATTATATCACTAAGCCTTTTAGTATGCAAGAGTTATATCTAAGGATCAAAGCTATTCTAAAAAGGACAGAAAATTACCATAATATCAAAAAAGGCATTACCCAATATGACATCGGTAAATTCAAATTTAATGCCGATACTAGAGAAATAGCTAGTACACTTGTCCCTATAAAATTAAGTGCCATAGAAAGTAAATTGCTCAAACTATTTTGTGAAGCAGAAGATGGAATTGTCTACCGTGATGCCGCTCTAAAGCAAATATGGGAAGACGAAAATTCATTCAGGGAGCGAAGTCTTAATGTCTACGTGAGCAAACTTAGACAGTATATGAAAGGTGATTCGAATATCGAAATTTTAAATATCCATGGGACGGGATATAAGTTGGTAGTGAGATAGGTTGGAAGGTGGAATGTTTAAGGTGTAAGGTGGAATGTTTAAGGTCTAAGGTGTAATATTTAAGGTGTGTCAATTGTCAACGCCTGAATAACGTATATTTAGACTTTCACTTTTCTGCCAAATAGCGATCTATTTTGTAAAAAATTTGCACCAGCGCAGGACTCATCTCATCTATTAAAACGTTAATCTCTTCTCCATGGACATCATTTGGGTCTTCGCATTTTTTTTCTATCTCGTAGGCCATATTGGATAACTTATCCTCTTTTAGATATTGCAGTTGACTTTTTAGACTATGCGCTGTGATAGAGGCACTATCCCAATCCAAATTTGTGATGTAGTCCCTTAAACTAAGAAGCGAAACAGGGACATCATCTCTGAACATCCCCAGATATTTTCTGATCATCGCATCATCATCAAACAACACCTTCAGTAAGGACACATCAATCATCTATCAATCAATTTTGAGATTTTATATACGAGTTCCTCGGCATTTATGGGTTTCGTAATACATTCGTCCATGCCTGCTTCTATACATAAGGCTATTTGTTGGGGTATAGCATTGGCAGTAAGTCCGGCGATAGGCAGTTTACGAAAATATGCACCATCCATACTTCTTATTTTTCGTGTAGCATCTATACCATTCATTACGGGCATTTTAACATCCATCAATACCAAATCATAAGTTTTTTCTAGTACTTTTTCTACGGCGATCATACCGTTCTCTGCTACATCCGTTTCCACATTGACAATGTGTTTTTTTAATAATTCTATAGCCAATAATTGATTAAATGGAGTATCTTCTACTAATAAAACCCGAAGTCCATCTGGCAATTTGATATTTTCCCTGTCATTGCTTATGGATTCTGTGGATTGCCCGATGTCAAATAACAGTGTAATCCCAAATGTAGACCCTTTTCCATGTTCAGAAACAACTGTAATTTTACTACCTAATTGCTCGACGAGATTTTTTACAATACTCAATCCGAGGCCTGTACCTTGGGTGCCTACACTTTGGTATTCATTGACTTGATCAAAACTCTCAAAAATACTTTCTAACTTATCTGATGGTATTCCGATACCTGTATCGATTATCTGAAAAGCAATACAACACTTTTTGTTTTCAGACGGACTTGCATCTACCGATAATTTTACTTCACCTTTTTCTGTAAATTTGATGGCATTGCCCAATAAATTAGTCAATACTTGAAACAATCGTACTTGGTCACCTACTAAAATCTTAGGTATATCGCCAGTTGTTTCTATGAAAAAATGTAGTTTTTTTTCTTTTGCTCTAAATGCAAATAGGGTTTCTAATTGCGACAATACTACCGTCAGGTCAAAGGGTTTATGAACAATTGTGTACTTACCACTTTCTATTTTTGCTTGGTCAAGGATATCATTTACGATCCATAATAAGTTTTCGCTAGAAGTCTGTACTGCATTTACGTACTGATTTTGTTTGGGATTGAGTGGTGTATCTAGCAATAGTCTATTGAGCCCAATAATGGCATTCATAGGTGTGCGTATTTCGTGGCTCATATTGGAAAGAAACATGCTTTTGTATTCTGCATTTTTTTCGGCTAGTTGTTTTTCTCTTTGCAATCGGAGCGCTTTTTGGTTAATGCTATAATATAAATAAACCAAAAATGCGAGAATCAACGCAATAAATACAAAAAACGGAATTGTGAGATAATAGGGAGGTTTAATGTAAATTACAATTTCCAATGGAACCTCTGAAGTTACTCCATCTTCTGAAATAGCTTCGACCAAAAAAGTATAATTACCTGGTCTAAGATTGGTGTAGGTAACTGACTTTTCTGTACCAGCATCCATCCATTCCTTGTCAAAACCTTTAAGTTGGTATTTATACTTTATTTGATTTCGAAAGAGAAAATGTAAGGCTGCAAATTTCAAAGTAAATACCTTGTCTTCATAATCAAGTTCAATGTTTTTTATAAACTCATCTTCCGTTCCTAATTTAATGGGTTTATTAGCAATTTCCAAACCTGTAAAAACTACTTTAGGCGCAATGGTATCTTTAAAAAAAATGGTAGGATTGATCAACGTAGCACCATTAGCGCCTCCGAAGAGCAGATATCCTTCCCGACTTTTAGCACCAATACCATTTACGAATGATGTGGGCGACTGATAATGTAATGTTTTTTCTGGTGTTGGCCCGATGACTGTAATTTCTGATCCATTAATACTCCATGCCACCCCATTATCATCTAATTGTAGCCCTACACTTTTTAGGTCAGTAATACCATCGGATCTTTTTACTTTTGTCCAAGTTTTATTTGACAATTCATAGATGTACACATTGGTCGTAGTAGCTATCCAGATACGGTTCTTTTCGATATTAAGTGCGTGCACACTTCCTTTAAGCTTGTAATCAATATCAATGATCCTAAATATTTTTTCTGATGGGAGTAAGTTGCATAAATTACCTCCATTAGTAAAATATAATACGCCTTCTTGGTCTTGCACAAAATTGCTTATGTTGTTAGACTTGAATGCAGGGTTAACTAGGTTTGGTCTGTACCACATGGTGTCCCGTGTGGTTTTGTTCATTTTGCAGATTCCACCTGAGCCAGATAGCCACAATATATTTTTATCGTTTATATCTGTTTTAATCTTAAAGATAAATGCTTCCTTAAAAAAATTTTCTGTCCCAAAAAGCTTTAATTTTCCCGTATTTTTATCAAACTGATATACACCATTAGACCTTACATTGATTAATACACTTTCTCCTTCATCACCTTCTATACTGCGAACGTCATTAAATCCAGATTTAAATAAGGGTGGGTTTAGAACATTGACGTAGGGACTGTAAAGAGATTTCCTATAAAACAGCCCTTCCATGGTATTAATCCAATATCCTCCTTGGGGATCTTGATAGATATAAAGCGTAAAATTTGTTAAATTATTGACTCCTTTGCCATTCTGAAGTAGTGGGAATCTTTGGCTAGTAGGATTGATGCGGTTGAGTCCATAAAACAGACCTATCCATAGATTATCAACTTTATCTACGAATAATGAATAAACCGAAGAACCCGCAATTCCTTTAG
>JANMMV010000183.1:0-4224 GCA_031373565.1 Saprospiraceae bacterium | reverse complement strand
TATCTGAGTCTCAAATAAAACTGCTGGAGCTGTTTTCTAAGGAAATTAACAATTCAAAGCGTGTTGAAGAGAGCTTAATCATAAAATTCCTCATTGAGTCAGGTGGACTTTCGGTGAAAGAATTAAAAGAAAAAGTTCTTAAAAAGTATCATTATTCCATCTCTGACGACACCATAAAATCCTGCATTTCTAACTTAAATTTTGAGTTTGTTAGAAGAGAGCAGAAAATCATCTTTTTGAAGGATAATTCTTTCCATTTTCATGTCAAATTCATGGAAATTCTAAGCAACTCAATTTTTAAGCGATTTCTAATAGATTCTATTTACTACTCTATTTATGCTTTTGACAGCACGTACAAGGAAGAGCACTATAAGAATGGATTGATCCTCTACAATAAATACAGTCGTAAGGATGTTTGCCGATTGTTAAATTGGGAAAAAGACATAAGCAGCACAGTTTACGGTTATCGAACGCAAGGCGGAGCTACGCCATGTTTTGTTACATATCATAAATCTGATGCAATTGATAGCACCATAAATTACAATGACCACTTCATTGATCAATCAACATTTGCTTGGGAATCGAGGTCGAATAGGAGACTTGAGAGCAATGAAATAAAGGACGTGATTAACTCTACTCGCATTTTACTCTTTGTAAAAAAGCAAGATGGAGAGGGAACTGATTTTTACTTTATGGGTGATGTTAACATAATCCCTGATTCCATTGAACAAGGTTCTATGCCAATATCTAACCTGCCGGTTGTTCATTTTAAATTTCATCTTCAACAACCGGTAATTGACAGTCTTTATCGATACATCACAACGGATAAAATAAAGCAAGTCGATAAACCTTCAATATCAGAAAAACCAGGCAAAAGCATCCCAATTCAACAATCTTTGAGTTTTCAAGAAAAGTTAAATAACCCGATTCCGCTGTATGACTTTTATGCTGCAGCAGGCTCGTTTAGCGAATTAAAGTTTGAGAAAGATTTCAAGCTTATTGAAGGCCCGGAAAATAGTAGCGGTAAAGACTATTTCGCATGTAGAATCATCGGTGAATCAATGAATAGAGTCATTCCAAATGGTTCTATTTGCTTGTTTAAACCTTACACAGGAGGTAGCCGAAATGGGAAAATTGTATTGGTAGAAAATAGAGATGAACAAGATCCCGATTTCAACTCGTGTTTTTCGATAAAGACTTATTCAAGCGAAAAGTCTGTTTCAGAAGAAATCTGGGGGCATGAATCAATTGTCTTAAGGCCAAACTCATATGACAGCTCCTACAAAAATATCGTAATCACAGAAGAAAATGCACCAGGAATGAGGGTTGTTGGAGAGTTTGTGAAAATTTTGTAAAATCATATAAAATATTACAATTTCGTAAGGATCAAGTAATCAAACAAAATCCACACCCATAGACCGTATCTACTGGACCATTTGATGTGATCTTGCCAATTGGTAATAAAATGAGAGAGAAGGCTACAACAGTTGTTCAGCCGGATATATGCGTCATTTGTAACCCCCAGTTCATTGAAGAAGCTGGTTGTTTTGGTGCACCGGATTGGATCATAGAAATCCTATCACCACATACTAGCAAGAAGGACATACAGCTAAAATATGATGTTTATGAAGAAGCTGGCGGCAGTTAATACTGGATTGCTATGCCACAACAAAAGTTGATTGAAGTTTTCGTTCTCCAAAATGGAAAGTACAAACGTATCACGACCTATGCAGAAGATGACGTAGTACCTTCCCACACCTTACCTGACATTAGTTTCAAGTTAGAGGATGTTTTTGTATAGTTTTCGTCATTATTGCGCAATATTGAAAAATTAAGTTATACTTTCGTTCTGATATAATTTTACTGGCTAATACAAACGCAACATATGAAAAAACAAAGACGATATTTTCTTGGCCAATTTGTAGCATTAGCTGCTTTGTTTTCAAGCGGGTGTGCCCCAAAGGATAAGGATGCTGCAACCCAAAAATCAAGTAAAAAAACCAAAGGTATCGCGATCACGACATGGGATATCGACATGGCGGTTAACAAAGTAGTTTTTCAAGCCATCGCTGGTCAAAAGACATCACTTGACGCCGTAGAAGCTGGTGCTATTAACATCGAAGATACAATTAACTGCTGTGTTGGGCTAGGTGGTAATCCAGATCGCGATGGGCGTGTAACCCTTGATGCCTGTATCATGGATCATCAGCACAATTGTGGATCCGTTGCTTACCTACAGCGAATAAAAAATCCCATAAAAGTAGCTCGCAAGGTGATGGAAAATACACCACATGTTTTTCTAGTGGGTGACGGTGCAGAAAAATTTGCCGCTTCGCAGGGTTTTGAAATGATACCACCTACCCTATCTGACGGTGCCAAAACAGAGTATCAAAATTGGCTCAAAAAATCAGAATACAAACCTGAAATTAATATTGAAACTAAACAAAGTAAGGGATCAGCAGTACCCATGAAACTCAGTAACGGAGACTTCAATCATGACACCATGGGTATTTTGGCTATCGATAAAGATAATAATGTAGCTGGTGCATGTACGACAAGCGGCATGGGCTTCAAGATGGCTGGTAGACTGGGAGATTCGCCGATTATAGGTAGTGGTTTGTACGTGGATAATGAAGTAGGTGGCGCTGTTGCCTCAGGTCAAGGAGAAGAAGTGATAAGAGTATGCGGTACACATCTTGTTGTCGAATTTATGCGACAAGGTGATCATCCGACAGAGGCTTGTAAGAAGGCCATCGAGCGCATTATCAAGATAAATCCAGACAAAGCCAAAGATTTTCAAGTAGGATTTATTGCCATCAATAAAGCCGGTGATCACGGTAGTTACGCTATACATCCGGGGTTTACTTATGCAGTGCAAGATGTCGATGGATTGAGCAAAGTAGTCAAGTCTGAAAGTACCTTTGCTACCTAATTGCTTCTAATTTTCCATCCTTCAACAGATAGATTTTTTCACAGATCGATGCTAAGGCTTGTTGATCGTGCGAAACGATCATCACCGTCCAATCCATCTCGATTACCAAATCATGAAGTAATGCGAGGATGATTTTTTTATTGTCAAAATCCAACGCTGAAAAAACTTCATCCAATATCAGCAACGGTGGATCTACCAATAACATCGTAGCGAGTAAGGCACGCTGCAACTGACCACCCGACATTTGATGAGGCTTATGATCTAGCAAAGCGAGCTCTAAATTGACCTTACGCCAAGCATTTTCGATAGATGGCAAATCTTTATTAATCTCGGACAAAGCCTTTCGCATGGTATGCATAGGATTGAATGATCCGCGCGCATCTTGAAACAGTAATTGAACCGGTTTGGCTGTAGACAGCTTCGATTGACGATGCATGTGACGATCAATAGATCCACTTGATGGGCGAAGTTCTTCGGATATCAACTTAACAAAGGTAGATTTTCCAGCACCAGATGTGCCCATAATGCCTAGTATCTGCCCTCGGTTCATTGTTAGGTCGATGTGATCAATAAGGAGCTTTGATGGAGTCTTGGCCCAGGGCAAATGGTTTTTGTATGCATACGAAAAACATAATTCATTGCATGTCAAAATAGTACTGCTATCATCATTGTTTCTACTTTTGTAATCCGGAAAGACATTACCTGGCAACTCAGCAACCAAACCGAGTAACTCTAATCGCCCGCTGCGCATCTGATAAGCCATGTCACAGGTACGTTTTGCAACTTGCACATCATGCGTAATCATCATCAAGGCCGTTTTGTTATCGCTACAGACTTGGTTTATGAGAGAGAGAATATCCTTTTCAGTGTCCGCATCCAGTGAAGAAGTAGGTTCGTCTAGGATGAGCAATTGTGGCTTTAACATCAATGCACAAGCGATAGATATACGTTGTAGCTGACCACCAGAAAGCTCGTGCGCATACCGAATGCCTATATCTTTAACATCCTGCAACCCAACTTCAGCCATTAAGGATTGGAAAAGCGCATCTGACCATTTTATACCATGGGCATCGCACACATCTTTAAAGTGATTGACCATTTTCTTAACTGGACTGAAGGATGCAAAAGGAAACTGCCCTACATATCCTATTTGCTTACCACGCAATGTAGACTTCTCCTGATAATCAAGCTTTTGATCTTTCCACTCAAATGTTTCGGTCACTTCCAAATTATTGATCAAGCCCAAAATAGATAAAGCCATCAGCGTTTTACCTGAACCTGATCCACCCAAA
>JANMMV010000151.1:0-1906 GCA_031373565.1 Saprospiraceae bacterium | reverse complement strand
CGCTATGCAAAGAATTTGCGGGGACATTAAATACCTTAGACTCCTTTTTACAAGAAATAAACAACGTAAAAAAAAGAAACGCGACGAAAGTAAAACGAAATATTCTCATGTTTTGAAACTTGATCCATGAGCAAATATACTTGCTTATTTCCTAAAAACACAAAATTTGAGCCTTAGATACCTTAAAAATATTTCCTTTTATCTGATAACTGTTAAATCCCCCGCGATTGTTTTGATTTCAACCCTTGATCTGTAAGCAACTTTATAAACGTACACGCCTTGTTCAACTGGTCGTCCATTGAAGGTCCCATCCCATCCTAAACTTGGATCATTAGGTGCAAAATTATCTCTAACAAACATTACATTGCCCCACCTATCATAAATAGAAAGTTGTAATATCTCTTTGAGGCCATCATTACCATACACCGTAAAAAATCCATTGGTATTACTACCGGCGTGCATAATATTTGGTGTGGTTATAATTGTATTATCTTTAACCTTAATGAACACCTTGATACTCTCCTGACATCCATATACATCCGTCACTACGACATCGTAAGTCCTATCTTCTTCACCTAAAATTTTGACATTTAGGCAAGTAGCACATGATAAACCAGCCGCAGGCGTCCATTGTACAGAACTAACTAATGAGTCCACAAGATTAGTTTTTACGCTTACATCAAGGCTCGATCCATATAGTACTTCTAGCCCTGGCAAGTTTTCTATTCTTACCTCTTTTCCAGCTTTTATCACAAATGAACGTTCAAATTCACAACCATTCTTATCTCTGATCAACACTTTATAACTGCCTGCACTTAGATTTTCTATCTTCTCAACCTTTGCATTGTTTAGGTAAATTTCAAAAGGTGGTGTACCTCCAGTGATAGAATCTATTGTTATACTTCCATTTTTTTGACCTAGACATATTTCATCTAATAAAATGGTCTCCATATTTGTCGGTACATTTAGATCTTCCCGCACTAAGATTTGTTCAATAGAAGTACAACCATTAGCAGTAAAAGTGACGGCTACATTATAAAGCCCTGGGCCTTTAACAGTTATTTGTGAAGTATTTGTACCGCTACTAATCGCGCCATCGGTTGTCGTCCAAAGAACTGTCGATGTCAAGGAAGAATTGCCAACTAAAACATTCAAATTTGCTAATTTTTTGCCGCAGTATAAGGTTACATCATCCGACACCGTTATTAGTGGAAAATCTCCTATTCTAGTCACATTAAAGGTATCATAGTTAACGCATCCATTGACAGTGTCTGTAAGCGATAAATAGTAAATACCCGGCACGAAAACCCTTAACGTATCCTTATTTGCCCCAATAATTGCTTGATTGTCTTTTTCAAACCAATTATAAACTAAATTATTGCCTTTAGGAGAAGCAGATGCGTCAAGAATACTATAATTTTGCGCACATGTGATCGGTTTCGGAGGCACAGAATTGATAATTGGGTAATCTTCAAGATCAATAATTGTAATAGTTGCAATATCTGAACAACCGCTGATTGTATCTATTGCTGTCATCTTGATTAAGCCTCCTTGCGAAATTTCTATACTTTTAGTATTTAGTATGATAGTCTCCCCTATTTGCCAGTTGAAACTAATATTTTCTCCAGGTTCACCTGTTAAAACAACGGTGCCGATGATACAATCAATAAGATTACTTGGGCTTGCGTTGATTTTCGCATCAGGAACTACCTTGCCGTCCTTGACAATTACCTCGTCTTTACCTGATGAGCAGTTGGTTGCTAAGTCAATCACTTCAAAATAATAGATACCAGGTTGAGTTATCTCAATAATATTTGTTTCACTTATGATAGAACCAGCTCCATTTGTCCAATTTACTTTGATATTTGATGTAAAGTTTGAACTACCCACTAAAGTAACTTTAGAT
>JANMMV010000121.1:0-2643 GCA_031373565.1 Saprospiraceae bacterium | reverse complement strand
TAAAACTGAAACCATGAAGCAATTTTCTACTACCGTCAAGCCAACTTTATTATTAGTTTTTGCCTTCTTTATACATAATTTGGCAATAGCGCAGATGGTAACGCCAAAACCCCATTTCGAATCTACTGAAAATAGAGGGTCGGCAATACAGATTTCTGATCCAGCCATTGAAGATCAACCTTCTCTCAGTGTCGATCAATGGCAAGTGTCTCTTGAAAATTTTGGTGCCGTTCATCATACAACATCTGTATCAAAAGAAGCATTTCTCCAACTAAAAGAAGAAGCAGAGCGAAAAAGACCAAGTCCTGAGCAATCCACAAATTCTGTCATATCAAGATCCGCTGTAGATCCACCTTTGATCACTCGAAGTTTTAGGGGAAATGTACGCAATGGATCTGTACCGATGGATAATTCTTTTGCGATATCTAAGAACGGATTTATAGTGTCGGGTATTAATACAAATTTAATTTTTACACAACCAGACGGTGTCGTGAGATATTCAGCAGCGCACTCTGACTTTTTTAAACTTGCAGGTCTTGGAACGCGGATGTATGACCCAAGAGTTATTTACGATACCGAGACAGATCGATTTATCATCATGTGTTTGCATGGATCTGAGCCTAGTAACACGGCCTTGGTTTTTGCTTTCTCGCAGACAGAAGATCCGACAGGCAGATGGAACATATATAAAGTAGATGGTAACCCATTGGGCGATCAATATTGGAGTGACTACCCCAATGTCTCTATCTCAAAAGACGATCTGTATGTAACAACATTATTGAGAGATCTCAATGGGGAGTGGAATTATTCTATGGTATTTCAGATCAGCAAAAAAGACGGATATGAGGGTAAACCAATAAGGTGGAAGTATTACGCAGATCCAAAAAATGCAGATGGATCGCAGGCTTTCAATCTTGTACCTACACCAAATGGATGGAGCGATCTGATAGGGCCTGGGATGCATTTTGTTAGTAATGAAAATCTAGGTGGTAACAAATATAATTATTACACAACGACTGGCAATCTCGAAAGCAATCCGACCTTATTATCATTTCAAACGGCAGGTCTCACCACTGGCTTAGCGCCAAATGGTCGCCAGAAAGGCACCGTTGAAAAATTAAACACTTTTGATAGTCGATTGTGGTCTGCCCTTTACCTTAATGGCATCATACATGTAGGTAGTCACGTAAGCACCCCGGGAGGCTCAGTAGGATTGCTGTATGGGCGATTTGATATCGCTAACTTGAAGATGGATGCAGAAATACTATCAAAGCCCAATATTGATTATGGATTCCCTTCATTTAATTCATTTAGCGACAAGGAAGGAGATGAAAATATTATTGTCAACTATCTTTTTTCCGGGCCAGATATCTTCCCAAGCCAAGGGCAAATCGTAGTTAGTGGTTCCGGTGCAACCTTTGATTGGTCAGAGCCTGTTACCTTAAAAGATGGCGGCTCCAAGATTAGCGCCCTTGCTGGTAATGAAGAGAGATGGGGCGATTACTCCACTACTTGTAGAAGATTTTTTGATAATAGAGTCGAATCATGGTCGGTCGGGATGCACGGGGAATCTAATAGTTATGCAACTTGGCTGGGACAGTTCTTTAGACAAGAAGATATTGCAAAGCCAAAGGGCGAATTTGTAGCGGACAATACAACTTCGACAAAAGCCACCGATATTAAGTTTACGGACATCACACCTGACAATCCTACCGTGTGGAAATGGTTATTCCAAGGCGCTACACCCGCTTCTTCAGATCTTAAAAACCCAATCGTTCGCTACCCATCAGACGGTGTTTATGATGTGCAACTTATCGTCAAAACTGACCTCGGACTGGACACCATTTTCAAGAAGTCATTTATCCATATTCAAGATCCGCTGCAGAAACCCAAAGCGGATTTTACCCAAGACACTGATTCCATTTTTGTAGGACAAACAGTACAGTTCACATCGACAAGTACAGGAGAAATCGCAAATTATAAATGGAATCTCCAAGGAGGAACTCCACCTAGTAGTGATATGAAAGATCCAAATGTAAAGTACAGTACACCTGGCAGTTATCTCGTATCTCTATTGGTTGACAACAGCGCAGGTAGCAACACAAAGATCAAAACGAAAGCAGTTACTGTTTCGATTCCTACATCAACTAAAAATGAGATTTTAGATATTAAAGCAAGCCTATATCCGAATCCTGTCGTACTAAATCAACCATTGGTTACCTGTGATTTTGAAATAGCTGAATCTACTCCATTACATATTAGGGTTGTAGACGTACAAGGTCGAGCCATAAAAATCTTGTGGAATGATAGAGTAAAAAGTGGACCTAACAGACTTCAATTTGAAACGGCAGCTTTGACTCCTGGAAAGTATTCTCTTCAAATTATCGATCAAAATAAAATCAAATCTCAACCATTTATAATCATCAAATAATTTAGGATGCAAGGAAAATTATCCACTTACCTATTTGTTTACCTTACCCCGGTTATCATTATGTCAGCTATGTTGCTAGGTGGTTATTACACTTACCTAAGCTTAATCTACATTTTTGTGCTTGTACCCATTGTTGAAGCAATGATGGGGGGCCAAGTAAGCAATCTTAACGAGTTAGAAAGTCAAATTACATCAGAAGATAAAGCCTATGA
>JANMMV010000102.1:0-3284 GCA_031373565.1 Saprospiraceae bacterium | reverse complement strand
GGAAGATGGTTTTCCGCCGCCAGTTGCTTCTAGAGTGTACGTTTACCCTCACATCGGAGCATATATAGCTTTGTCACCTTTTACTAAAGAGAATTCAAATACGTTAATATCCCAATTAAATGGACTTGGCAAATTTGTCATGCCCGATACTTCTGGTGTTAACCCTGAATTGGCTTCTGTTTATACCTTTTATAAAGTAGCTAAGAAAGTCGTTTTTTCTGAGCACTACATGTTGAGCGCTATAGATTCTTTATATTTAGAAGCAAAAGTAGCAGGAATTGACCCAATAGTATTAACTGCATCACAAGCTTATGCGGACTCTGTAGCTTCACAAATCATAAAATGGTTGGTGAAGGACAATTATATCGAGACGCGAACGATGGACAGGTTTACAAGTGTTAAGCAAGATGGATTATGGCAAGAAACACCACCTGATTACCAACAAGCTTTGGAGCCGCATTGGCCCAAAATACGACCTTTGATCATCGATAGCGCGTCAATTTATAAGTCGACACCATTGCCGCCTTTTAGTAGAGACAAGAAATCTTCTTTTTATGCAATGGCCAAAAGAGTGTATGATGAGTCAAAAAGCCTTTCACCTGAGAAGGAAGAAATAGCCTGGTTTTGGGACGATAATCCAAATACATCTGATCATCGTGGTCACGCTGTAGCCGTTATTCATAAGATTGCACCACCAGGTCATTGGCTAAATATCATTACACAAATCGCCCAGAAGGAAAAGTATTCTTTTGCTAAATCATCAAAATTATATACTTATGCGGCTATAGCGATGTTCGATGGTATAATAAGTACATGGTACCAGAAATATAAATCAAATTTAGTACGGCCTATTACATATATCCATGATAACATCGACCCAGATTGGGCACCCTTGATTCAAACACCTCCCTTCCCCGAATATACAAGTGGACATAGTGTTATCTCTGCATCTGCAGCTACCGTTTTGACGAATTTGGTCGGCGAAGGATATATGTTTTTTGATAATACTTCTGAGTTATACGGCAACAAAAAGCGATCATTTAAAAATTTCCATGATGCCGCGTGGGAAGTAAGTTTAAGTAGATACTACGGAGGTATTCACTTTTACAATGGTATTGAAGAAGGCAATAAGCAAGGTAAGTGGATAGGAAACTACGTGTTGGATAAACTCAAAATTAAATAACTAATATTTATGCGTCGACATTATTTCATCTTTTTTACTATAATGGTCTCCTTTGCTTGTAAAGATGACAAGGCTGAAGTACGTAAAGTGGTCGAAAATGAATATGCCAATACTACCGTACTTGAAAATGAAAAACCGTTATTTGAGTTATTAAGTTCTGATTTGACTGGCATTAATTTTGTGAATAAACTTGAACAATATCCAAATTTCAATTTTAAAAATTATGCCTATATTTACAATGGTGGCGGAGTGGCTGTTGGTGATATTAATAATGATGGGCTTCAAGATTTGGCATTTTCAGGTAATCTATCGTCTGCACGATTGTATTTAAACCAAGGAAATTTTAGATTTAAGGATGTTACACTGGCCGCTGGACTCCTTGATAGCATTGGATTTAGAACTGGAATCAATATGGTTGATATCAATTCGGACGGCTTTTTAGATATTTACATTTGCAAGGGTGGCTTATATGAAGATTCTTATCGAAAAAATGTCTTATATATCAATAACAAAAACGGTACATTTACTAATAGGGCAGAAGAGTATGGATTGGCTGATATGTCCTACAGCACGCAATCTTATTTTTTTGATATGGATAAAGATGGCGATCTTGATATGTATTTACTCAATCATCCTGCTGATCCGAAAGAATCAAATAATTTGCACGCTAGAACGGACGAAAATGGTAATCAAAGGGTAGTACTGTCGGAAGATTTGAGTTTTATCTCAGATCGTCTATACCAAAACAACGATGGAAAATTTACAGATATCACGGAAAGTGCTGGTATATTGAATGAAGCCTTTGGCTTAAGTGCTGTCATTGGGGACTTTAATGAAGACCAACTGCCTGACGTGTACGTTTGTAATGATTACGTCAAACCAGATTACCTATATATCAACCAAGGAAATGGAAAATTTGAAGATAAGTTTGGTGATTACTTCCAGCACACGTCATTTTCATCTATGGGTTCCGATTATGCCGATATCAATAATGACGGATGTTTGGACTTGATGACATTGGATATGTTTCCAGAAAGCAATTATCGACAAAAAATGCATGGAACCGAGTACAATTATGATAAGTACATTCAAATGAAAAAACTTGGTTTTGCAACTCAGTATATTAAAAACACGCTTCAAATCAGCAATTGCAATGGTACATTTAGTGATATTGGGATGCTCGCCAATATTGCACACACAGATTGGAGTTGGTCAACGCTTTTTGGTGATTATGACAATGATGGACTTAAAGATATATTTGTAACAAATGGATATCGCAAAAGTGTTTCTGATAATGATTATGTAAGATACACACAGGACTCATTATTTAAAACGGTTGGCAAAGCAAATCTTACCATTGACAAAATTATAGCCACCATACCAGAGCATAGAACTAAAAATTTCCTTTACAAAAATAATGGAGATCTCTCGTTTTCTGATGTTTCAGGCATATGGAATGCAGGTCCTCCAGAATTCACAAACGGAGCCGCTTACGCTGACCTTGACAATGACGGTTATTTAGATTTGATTGCTAATAATATCGACGCGAAGCCCTTTATTTACAAAAACCTAGGAAAGGATACTCGATCAAATAATTTCGTCAGATTGAGACTAATGCCTGAAGAAGGTAAGTCAGCGCTAGGAACAAAAATAGAAATTACGACAGAAAGTGGTAAGTACCAAAGTCAAACATTCTATCAGGCTAGAGGATTTCTTTCAAGTGTTGAGCCATATATTCATTTTGGTTTGGGGAAAGATAATGGGGTAAAAGAATTAAAGGTTACATGGCCTAGCGGTGAAATTCAGTTAATAACTAGTGGAATAGCTATAAACAAGATTAATAATGTTCTATATGATAGGGTAGGTATAACAAAAGTAACAAAATACATTAACCCAAATATTTATTTTGACAAGCAAGTTTTCCTAGACATTAAACATCAAGAGAATGATTTTATTGACTTTAAGCGAGAGCCTTTATTGCATCGGAAGTACTCAATAGAAGGGCCAGCTGTAGCTAATGCGGATTTGAATGGTGACGGGCTAGATGACTTGTATATCGGTGGTGCTGCAGGTTATGAAGGTAAAATTTATTTGCAAAGTT
>JANMMV010000446.1:0-1720 GCA_031373565.1 Saprospiraceae bacterium | reverse complement strand
GCGGGAGACCACTTGATTTTTACGGTCGATGAGCAACTTAAGTAGAAGTGACTCTTTTTTAGTTAGCATATAGATATGGTTTGCTGTCCCATGAGCTTCAAAGGTCAAGAAATCAATTGTATTGTCACCGAATACGTACTTGTCTGCTACGACTTCGCTTGTTTTTTCGATCAGCGATGTCCGTTTGATCAAGGCATTAACACGTAACAGTAACTCTTCGAGATTGAACGGTTTGGTAAGATAATCATCACCGCCGAGTTTGAGACCTTTGATTCGGTCGTCTGACGTATCTTTTGCAGAAATAAAGATGATGCCCACTTTAGCATTGAATAGTCTTACTTTCTCACATATATCGTAGCCGCTCACATTGGGCAACATGATATCTAGGATTAAAAGGTCAAAATGTTGCGACTCTGAGAGCTCTATTGCTTTGCGTCCGTCATCTGTTGAGACCACTTCATATCCTTCAAGTGTTAGATTGAGTGAGATGACTTTACGCAAACTCTCTTCGTCTTCTACTAACAAAATCCTCATGTTATTTGCGTTTTAATGGTAGTGAAATTACAAAGATTGTACCTGAAGGTGTGTTGTCAGCGATTGTCAATTTACCCTGATGCGCTTTGACGATACGCTGTGCAATGTATAACCCAAGACCTGTGCCTTTGCTTGCTCGGGTTTCTTCTTGCCCGATGCGATAGAATTGATTAAACACCATTGTTTTTTCATGATCTGAAATGCCAACTCCATAATCAGCTACTTTGACAACAAAAAAACTATCATTTATCGAAGATGATATTTCAATCTTAGTATCAGGACAAAGATGACTGTATTTAGCTGCGTTTTCCACAATATTAAACAAAAGGGAGTACATCGCTTCTTTATCGATGGGCAGGGTTGAACTTTCAAAACGCTCTGTAGAGATCAAACTTTTAGGATATTGTTGTTCTACATGCTTCACTACATCATCCAATATCAACGATATATCAGTAGATTCAAAATTATAAGGATATTCATTATCGATTCTAGAAGCTAGTAGAAGGTTAGAGATTAGCTTTTCAAGTCGTTGATTTTCAGTATCTATATCTTTATGCAATTCAATTTTTTGCTGATCTGAGATATTGGCTCTTAGGAGTAAAGTTTGGATATTTAGCTTAATGGCAGCAATCGGAGATTTGAGTTCGTGCGTAATGGAAAGCAAAAAGTTCTTTTGCCTACGTGTATTTTCTAATTCTAAATTGTAGGCCTTTTGGATAAAAAACAATCCCATAATCAATGAAATACCGATTACAAGACTTTCTCCTATGATCATGCGCGTATTCTTGGTATATCTATCTGCAGCGGTTTCTAATGTGGCTTCTGAAATAGTGGGGGATGCTGAGTTACTTCTTTCCTGAATTAGATCAACTTTGAGCATGTATACTTCGGTGTTATACTTCGTGAGCAAGATAGTCCACCATGTCAATGCTGCTAACATATAAACCATCACGCCATATGACATATATTTCATCCACTCAATTTTGTTACAAAAGTACATTTACTTAAGATCTAATACTATTTGGGCAACGAGATTTGACAAATTTATGGCAATCCTATCGATTTAGCAGAGTAAACAAGCAATTTTGTATACTTTGGCATAATTATTTCTATGATAATAAAGTAAACAGATCATTTCCGCGGATGGCATACCCATATTATGTACCTTATTTTCATCAAATTTTGC
>JANMMV010000027.1:0-3420 GCA_031373565.1 Saprospiraceae bacterium | reverse complement strand
AACCTGTATAGCTATTTTAGGACGAGACACATCCGTAGCTCTCCCGTCGATATTTAATAGTTACTTAATAGATACTTAATTGATAACCCGTATCTGCAAAATAGCTCATTACAAAACAACAGGTAAAAAAGTGGGTGTGTCATAATCAACACCAACCCTTCATAATTTCAAACTGACTTAAGCCACTTCTAATAAATTAATCCATCATCTTGAAGAATCTCCTGTGGAAGAGTAGCATACTGATCACACCAGTTGTTATCGCTGCATCAGCAATATTGAATACAGGTCTAAAAAACTCAAACCGTTCTCCACCCCAGATCGGTACCCAGGAGGGTAGCATCGTATCTATCAACGGGAAATACAACATATCTACTACTTTGCCTTGCAAAAATGGGGCATAACCGCCACTTTCAGGAAACGCTGTGGCTAGTTGTCCATGAAAATCTGATCCCGAAAAGATCAATCCATAGAACATTGAGTCCAAAATGTTACCTATAGCGCCGGCAATAATCAATGAAAAACAGAAAATGAGCCACTTCGTTTCGCCTTCTTTGAGCAATCGATTAAGGATGTAGATAAGCACGGCCACCATTCCTATTCTGAATATGCTTAGAATATATTTTCCCCAGACGCCTCCAAAAGATAAGCCAAATGCCATACCTTCGTTTTCGATAAAATGTAGTTTAGCCCAAGATAGGCCAAGAATATCTACTGTTTCTAAGTATTGAAAATTTGTTTTGATGTAGATCTTTAGGAGCTGATCTATCAATAGTACTGAAAATATGGTCAAAAAGACGAGAGTACTTTTTTTCACGAAAGTGCGTTTTGATTAAAAATAGCTACAAATGTACAATTTATTCTTCAGATTTAGAGAAGTGACGTCTCATGTTTTACGTCGCTACATTAACATTTAGTGAAAACCTTTTGTCATTCTGATCGTTCTTTTCTAATAAACTAATAGCAAAATGGTCGATAGACAAGTCATATATTTGGGTGCAGGATGTTTTTGGTGTGTAGAGTCCATTTATCAGAGATTGAAGGGTGTGCTTTCTGTTTCATCGGGATACATGGGTGGTCACATCGATAACCCTACTTATGATGCTGTATGTAGTGGGACTACGGGTCATGTAGAGGTAATCGAAGTTGTCTACGATTCATCAGTGATAGATACCAATACTATCTTGGAAGTATTCTGGCACATGCATGACCCTACTACGCCCGACCAGCAAGGAGCGGATCGGGGTACTCAATATCGATCTGCCATTTTTTATACGACGGATGAACAGCACCAACTGGCATTGGATACTAGGGAAACCGTAGCATCAACTATTTGGAAAAATCCTGTAGTCACACAAATTTCAGCTGCTACCACTTACTTCAAAGCGGAGGATTACCACCAGAACTATTATAATCTACATAGCAATCAATCATACTGCACGTATGTTATTTATCCAAAGTTAGCCAAGCTACAGAAATCATTTCCGGAACAAGTACAAGGGTAAATGCTTGAATGTATGAATGTTGGCATGCGCTAATAGAGCATATCTGCTGCTTTGTTAGTTGAAATAAAATTTGTTTATTTGTGGTTTGATACAAAGCATCAGATGATCAATGAAATAATACAGTTTTTAAGAACTATGTCACTATCAGGTAATAAGATGCAACGAGATGCGGCCTTATTGCGTGATCAGATGATAGATTTGAAGGCACAGTTAATTCCTTTTTCGCCCAAAGAGATGGAAATTCTTTCATTGTCTTACACAAATAAAGGAGTGAGACAAGGGTTTAGCAAATCTAAGAGGGGCATCTTTAATACTATATTTTTTGAACCGCTGATCGCTTTTTCGGTGAAGGAATATGGTGGAGGGACTAGACTTATCTTGGTGGCGACGTCCGATCGAGAGATCTTATATTTTATAAAAGCCAATCAAACCCAAGTTTTCTTTGATGGTCGACAATTAGGTGTAATGGATCGTGTTGGAAGATTGTACAATATGCGACAGCAAGTGATAGCTGAGATCGAAGGTGATGATAATATACCTACACATAGGGTCTATCTCAAGGGCGAAGATTTTGGTTTTATATCCAATCCACGATTTGAGGATAAGAAAGAGAATCGTCGAGCGTATCAGATGCTACGAGAGATGGATGATGATCAAGCGTCGATTTTTCTATCGTTAACCTTAGTCAATTTGATCGAAGAGTCGCTAGGGTAGGCACCTATACAGTTTTGCTGGCGAGCTGCTCACCTACGGTAGGATTGTCTTTTGAAAAGATTCTATACAAATTATTACTACGCAAGAAGCTTATTTTGTTGCCTAAACTTCCTCTCGCTTTAAGACGAAGCGTGACCCATGAAATTCTACCTAACTTGATTTCATCTATGGATTCGATATCTTCGTAAATAAGCCTATACGATTTGAAATAATTGCTAACTATGTAGTAGTCGGGGGCCATTTCCACTCTGCAGAGTTGCATGAAAGTCTTGTAAAATAGGAAAAAGAACAATAAAAACGCTAATGTAAATGGATACTTGAATAGCGGTGATGTTAAGAATGGGAGCGTTTCTTTATCTATAATAAATATGGCCATGATAAAAGCAGCGAAGAACACAGACCAACCTATAGGAAAAAACATCTTGAAGAACAAGGTACTATTTGACGAAACTCTTTGGATCATGGTTAAGATTTGGCTGGTAGCGTGTCAGCGGGTGGCAAAGCATTGTCTTTTTCGACGCGATAGGCAATATATATTGACGCTTCATAAAGCAAAAATACAGGAAAGGCAACCAAACATTGCGTTACAACATCAGGAGGCGTAATGATGGCGGCAACTACTAAGATAACAAGATAGGCTTCTCGCCGATATGCGCGCATAAATTTGGGTCCGACGATACCGATTTTAGCTAAGAAATAGATGACTATCGGCAGCTCGAAGGCAATACCCGTAGGAAGGCAAAACATCGTCAGATAACTCACATACGATGCTAAACTAGGACTAGTCGTCGCTTCAGATCCTACAGTGTAACTACCTAAATAAGATATCGCAAATGGTGCAATGATATAATATCCAAACATGATACCTACCAAGAAGAGCATGGAAGTTACCCCTACTAAGCGGTTAGCAACTTTTTGCTCTTTGTCGTATAGTCCTGGTTTGATAAATGACCAAAATTCATAAAATACGTAGGGAAATGCGCCTATAAAACCCATCCAGATACAAACTGTGAGACCCACAAAAAATTGCTCGCCTAGCTCTCTAGTCATCAATTGCATATCAGGAGGAGAAAAACAAACTGAGGGAGAGATATTGCAAAAAAAGCGATAAGTGATGAAATCCGGCCGCTTAGGAGCATAAATGATATGTTCGAAAACCCATGTTTGAAAGATAAGCGCCAAACTGGTACAAACTACAATAGCT
>JANMMV010000858.1:0-4560 GCA_031373565.1 Saprospiraceae bacterium | reverse complement strand
AAATATTCGTCACAGGCGGAACTTTCGATAAGGAATATAATTACATCACGGGTGAGCTCTATTTCAAAGATTCTCACTTACCGGAGATGTTTGAACGTGGACGATCGACGTTAGATATAGATGTCAAGACGTTGATGATGGTCGACAGTTTGGAAATGACCAACGATGATAGAGACATCATTATACACAACTGCGAGCGCTGTCAGTGGGACAATATTGTTATCACGCACGGTACAGATACTATAGTCCACACGGCTTCACTGATAGCGGCAGAAAAAATCGCGAAAACCATCATACTCACGGGCGCCATGGTACCATATGCTTTTGGAAACTCATCAGACGGATTTTTTAATCTCGGTGCGGCACTTGCTTTTGCGCAGACACTGCCTCACGGTGTTTATGTCGCGATGAACGGCAGATATTACGACTGGGATAAGGTCCAGAAAAATCGTAAGACCGGCTATTTTGAAGAGCTGGAGAAGTAGTACCCCTCCTTAGGATTTAAGATCATTCCTCGTTAGATCATCAAGATCCATATCCAGTGCTTGAAATTTCTATCACAATACCATCGTGATGTATTTCTTTAATACATTCATTGTAGTTGATGACGTATTTAAATAAAGGGCGACGTTCCTTATTTGCTTAAAGAGCACTGTTCTGCAGACATAGATTTTTTCTCTTGACTATTGCCAAATGCTTCGAAATTAGGAATTTGTAAATTTTGTATTAAGTTTTTGACATTAATATTAAGTTTGAGTTCGATAATTATGCTCGATTGTTATAAAATTATGAAGTTTTGATTTCGTCTATTTTTTAATATGTTGCTGACCTACTTTTGGCCCCAAATCCAAGGAAAATGAGAAATTTTTATCTAGTAGCAGGAGTTTTATCAAAAAAAGTTAGTTCATGTTTTGCTCTATCTCTTTTAGCATTATTGACTAATTCAGTTATAAATGCGCAGACCTCTGTACCTAACACAACAGCAGTAACTCAAAATTTTGATGCAATGGCTGCGACAACGACATTGCCCTCTACCTGGAGAATGCACGCAAGTACAGCAAGCCCGACTTATAGTGCTGCATCCACGGCTGTAACACAACAAGCTTCAAGTGGCGTGCCATCTGCAGGAGGTACCTACAATTGGGGAAGTTCTGCTAGTGAAAGAGCAGTAGGTGCCATGACATCCGGTGGTTTTGCTAGCCCTAACAACCTAATTGGCTATTTCAGAAATACAAATGCATCCGCTCTGACTCAATTAACCGTGGCCTATGATGCTGAGAGATACCGTATCAATACAGCTACCGCTTCTGTTCAGTTTTTTTATTCATTGAATGGCAGTACGTGGACAGCAGTGACAGCTGGTGATATTGCAACTTCTTCTTTCCCAACAGGGACTTCTTCGTATACTTTTACAGGAGGAACGGCAATAAACAAGACTGGTATCGTGATTTCTAGTCTAAATATTGCGACCAATGCTGATTTTTATTTAAGATGGAATATCAACACTGTAGGTGGCAACTCACAAGGTATAGGTATCGATAATATAAGTGTTGTAGCTGATTTTACAGCACCAACACCGACCATTACCGGCGGCACTTTAACCCCATCTTCTCTGTCTACAACGTACGGTACAGCTTCAAGTAATGCAACATTTACCGTATCCGGTGCTAATATGAATGCAGGTATATCAGTCAATCCTCCAGCTGGCTTTGAGGTTTCGACAACCATTGACTTCACCGCCAATGTCGGAACAAACGGAAGCCCTATCACAGTAGGAGCTGCTGGTACTATAGGATCTACTACATTGTACGTAAGAATGCTACCAACAGCGACTGTAGCAGCGTCTCCATATAGTGGTAATATTGTTTTATCTTCAGCAGGTGCAACAAGTGTAAATGTTGTCATCTCCAACAGTGTCGTAAATCCGAAAGTGCTCACCATTGCAGGAATTACAGCAGATAACAAATTATATGACGCCAATACGAATGCTGCATTATCAGGTGGTGCAACTTATGTAGGTCTTGTAAATGGGGAGACGTTTACAGTAACGGGCACGCCGAGTGCATCATTCGGTGATAAGAATGTGGGTACTGCAAAAACTATATTAATAACGGGGTATACAGCGCCAAGTACGAACTATACAGTTACCCAACCTTCATTGACAGCAGATATTACGGCAGTTGCTTTGACAGTCGCCGGAGCTAGTGCAGCCAACAAAATATATGATGGCACAAATACTGCAACGATAACAGGTGCAGCTTTAGTAGGTGTCATCAGTGGCGATGTTGTTACCTTCATACCTACGGGAACATTTGCACAAATAACAGTCGGTACAGCAATAGCAGTTACTTCAGTGTCTACGCTATCAGGTGCTGATGCCGCAAACTATACATTAACCCAACCTACTGGCCTTGCCGCAGACATCACTACCAAAAATGTAACCATAGCTGGCGTTATTGCCAACAATAAAGTATTTGATGGCAATACAACCGCAACGTTATCAGGCACTCTAAGTTTAATAGGTGTTATTGCAGCAGATATACCCAATGTTGTGCTTGATGGAACTGCAGTTGTGGCGAACTTTGACAATGCCAATGTGGGTACAGCAAAGCCAATTATAGTTACAGGTTATGCGATCACGGGAAGTGCAGCAAGTAATTATAGTATTTCACAACCAAGTGGATTAACGGCAGACATAACCGCGGGAGCAGTTCCGGTGCTCAATTCTTCATTGACTCACGCTGCAACATATGGAACAGTAGCTCCTACCTATATCATCACAGCTACGGAAACTCCAACTTCATTCAATGCATTAGGACTTCCGGCTGGATTGTCCGTTAACACGAGCAATGGCGAGATTACAGGTACGCCAACAGCAAATGTTGGGAATTATGATGTTACGATTACAGCAACCAACACTCATGGGTCTTCAACACCTGCAATATTAGTATATACCGTAGGTGCAAAAGCATTGACCGTATCAGGTGCAGTGGTTACATCAAAAGTATATGATAGGACAGCTACCGCCACATTTACAGGAACACTGGATGGTATCTTTGGATCTGATGTGGTGGTGTTGAATGGCACTGGAGGCTTTGCTTCTTTTGCTGTTGCAAGTGGAATTGCAGTAACTTCTACAGCGACTTTATCAGGTGCAAATGCAGGCAACTACACGTTAACACAACCTACTGGCTTAGCAGGGGACATAACGTCTAAAGCACTTACTGTTACAAATACAGTTGTAACTACAAAAGTATATGATGGAAATACAAATGCTTCGTTGACAGGATCTACACTAGTAGGTGTGATCGCACCTGATATGGTATCGGTCGATGGCAATGGAACCTTCAGTACAAAAAATGTGGGTAGCAACATAAGTGTGACGTCAGTGCTGACACTATCAGGAGATGATGCTACTAACTATTCAGTGACGCAGCCAAGTGGCTTAACGGGAGATATTATAGCAGAAATACTTACGGTATCTGGAGTTACTGGGGTAAATAAAATATACGATGCTTCAACAAGTGCAAGCATAGGAGGTACTCCTGCTTTAGATGGAATAGTTGTAGGAGATGTTGTTACGTTGGATGGTGCTGCCACAGCAACTTTTGACAATAAAAATGTAGGCATTGCAAAAACAATTAGCATCAGTGGTTTTGCTTTGGGCGGCGCAGATGCTGCAAACTATAGTTTGACACAACCTTCAACAACCGCTGATATTACAATGGCGGCATTAACCATCTCAAGTGCAGCTGCACAAAACAAGCAATTTGACGGGAATACGAATGCAGTCATTACTGGAACACTTACGGGAATACTCTTAACCGATGTGGTGACTATGGTTGGCACTGGTACTTTTGCTTCGGCTGCTGTAGGAAATGGAATTGCGGTAACATCGACAAGCACACTTGGTGGAGTTGATGGTGCTAATTATGAAATCAATCCACAACCTTCTGGCTTGACTGGAAATATTACAGCACCGCCAACAGTACTTTCTGCGGGTGATGTTACTGTGATCGGATTCAATACATCAGGTGCGCCAGACAACTTTGCAATATTGATTTTGAAAGATCTGGAGCAAAATACAGAATTTTTTATCAATGACAACGAAGTTGCAGCAGGCGGTACGTCATTTGCCGACTTAGGCGAAGGAGAAGCATCATTCAAAGTAAAAGCAGGTCAAACGATCTTGGCGGGAACGGTTGTCGCTCTACCTTGGGGTGCAGCAGCAGTTTCAACTTCTGCTTACGATTGGAGCATCACTACCGGTTTTGGATTGAACAATGGACCATCTGACGATATATATATTTATCAAGCCGCTTCTATTACTTCACAGACACCAACACAATTTGTCTACCACAGCAATTTGGGAGGTACTGGTCAAATCCCAGCGGGTCTTACATTGGGTTCTACTGCTATCGCACCGACTACATCAGCCTTGAGATATAAAACAACAGGTGCTTTATACACAGGATGTAAACAAGACTTGTTAAATGCGATTGGCAACACCACTGGAAACTGGAATGCAATTGGCGCAACGACAATCGCATCACAAGACTG
>JANMMV010000855.1:0-3176 GCA_031373565.1 Saprospiraceae bacterium | reverse complement strand
CCAATAGTCCTACACCCACTTTTGCTTCTTTGTGGATGAGCGTCATCTGCCGGTCATCAGGACTTTGGGCTGTTTTGAAACTAAGAATAAGATAAGGGTTTGTCGTCTTTACTAAAGGATTGCCTTTCGGAAAGTAAGTAGATGATCGATAATAGCTATTTCCATTCCACGCATAGCCATCCATGACACAAGCAGTACCTATGGCATTTGTTTGGTTTTCAATTTTATCATCACTTTTTATGGCTCCAAACCTAAAACTACCATGTGGGTTTTTGACCAACCTTTTTTTATCCAAAGTTTGCAAGACGAAAAAACCTTCTTTGCCAGAACCGAGTGTTTTCACAGCGATGTCAAGATCATAATCCTTTATTTCGATCACTTTAAATACAAATTCGACGCCAGCCTCATCGGTAGGGCGGAGTATGTCACCTATACTAATGCTTCCTGATTCTATTTTGATACCGCCGGTGTACTTACCTACTGCTTCTTCATCAATGAAAACATATTTCATCTGTGCTTTAAGCGATTGGCATACCAAAGGCGTCTGAAAAAAAAGAATGGATAAAAAAAATAAAAAAATATGCTTCATTGAAATTTGTTGATTGGCCATATTCTAAAATTATCTGACTTTACCAAAGAAAACTCTCCCACCTGGAGACCCATTTTCAGATATGCCTTCTGGTATACCCACAATGAAATACGCATTTGATACACTTACATCATTGATTCTATTATTACCTAGTGTTGCCATTGGGTCAGAAATATTGACATAAGTATTAAAATTTGTACCAGTCTTGCGAATCACATCTATACTTGGAGTAGGCAGTGAATTTGTATATTGAGAAGCTGCGATATAATTAATATTTGATGCGGCTACGGCTTGCCCATAATTACCACCAGCATCTCTGCCAGCAAAAATGGCAGTATTACCCCAAATTCCTGTCGATTGTAATTCATACATATATACTTTTCCACGATCATCTAAAGGTGCACCATCATCTTTTTTCGCCCCTATGACCAATACATTATTCAACATAGAGACTGAGCATCCAAATTCACTGTCATAGGTAGGGCCATTTAATGCCTGCACTCTTGTGAAATTATTAGCAGATACTTCTTTAAAAATAATAACACTATCCAAATTTACCATCGTTCCAGGGTCCGAAAAAGGTGCTGATACGACTATTTGATCTCCTGACCGAGAGACGGAATGCCCAAAAGCATTACCAATATAAGATGGGTTTAATGGATAAAGAAATCCAAGTGAATAAATGGAAGGACTTGTGTAAGTGTAGGTCCAAACTAATCCATGATTTAGGCCACCACTTAGATTGCCATAAGGTGCACTTATGAGCATTTTATCTCCATCGATATCTACATCATGACCCATTCGCGTGTGGTAATTATTCGTGGGATAAATAGTATTTTCCACAGACCAACTGCTAAATTGTCTTTTAAAGACGACAGCATAACCAAAATAGGAATTTCCTTCCGGGGCGCCAACGACAAGTCGGTTACCGGAAATAGATACAGAATAACCAAATTTATCTCCATACTGAGGTACACTGCTCGTCAGAACCGCTTCCTCATACCAAAAACCAGATCCACTCCGCGCCAGCACATGTACTCTACCCGTATTCCCATTATGAAATGGAGATCCGATGACTGCTAAATTTCCGCTGATGTCTACCGAGTAACCAAAGCCATCACCTTGCGAAACATCTGTTGGACTAAATGGAACGTGACTTCCTATGCTTCCCAAAAAGCCAGGTTGAGGCCAAAAGGTTTCTCTCGGGTCTGGTGTAAAAGGTACCCAATCACTGCCATCAAAACCTTCAAAATCTTTTGTCTCAGGATTAAATCTGATAGAACCTGTAGTTGAAGGTGTGTTATCATTTCCTACTTTAATTTTGCCATTGACATCTAGCGCTTCTACCGGTGTATCGGTATTGATGCCTACTTTTTGGGACCAAATGAGGAGAGGGATTAAACCAGTCAACCAAAGTGTGCATAAGATACGTGCCATTTTATTTGATATTGATGCGAATGTTTATTTATTAATCAATTGATTAACCAGTTTTTTTAACTCAGCTAACTCTTCTTCCATTTCCTGCAACTTATTTTTGTAGACATCATTTTGTTTTACCAATTCTTGAATACCCGCAAGTGCTATACCAGATGGGTCTACAGTACTAATAGATTTGTCATTAACACCAAGTTCAAAAGTCTTGTGAAAATCTTCTGCTACGGGTCCGATATGGTATTCATCGGTACCTTTATACTTCCATTTTTGAATAGGCAAAGCTAGAATTTGACTTAGTAAAAGGGCTGTATTGATATTGGTAAAATTTTCCTTGGTTGTTCTTGATGAAGTATTGGTCCAGGTGCCGCCACTTGTAAGGTAGGCACCATTGCCATTACCTGCTGCGGTTCCCACCTGAAGAGCAATACCAGCTGCTGATTTATTGGATCTTCCAAATAACCATGTATTTACAAATCCATCACCAAATGACATAGCGTCACTTATTTCTACGGATGTATTAGCACCTAATGCTGTAGCATTAAAAAGGGATGAAGCAGATGCACCACTCGTACCTGCATTATTACCTACTGCTGTATTATCAGAACCTGTTACCACATCATCTAATGTGTACCTTCCTAACCCTACATTGCCACTACCAATGGTATTGAGCAAAGCCCCAAATCCTAAGCCAGTATTGCCATTACCACTTAGATTATCTGGTAAAACCTGATAACCTATGGCAGTGTTTTCACTACCTGTGTGATTCACATACATGGATTGGTAGCCTAAAGCGGTATTGAAGTTACCTGTTGAAAGTGTTGGAGGTGTTCCTTGCATTGATTCGTAGCCTACTGCTGTGTTACTTGATCCTAAAGTATTTTGTAACAAAGCAGCGTAGCCAACAGCAATATTATTTGTTCCTTCTGAATTTCTTCCTAAAGCTCCAATTCCAATGGCGATCTGATTCACCGAAAAAGTATCATTGTAAAGAGCTTGAGGCCCAATGACGATATTACCGTGTCCATTAATATTCTCATGTAGGGCAGTAAATCCTAGCGCGATGTTAAGATTTCCATTCTTATTTTTATATGACGCTTCTGTGCCAAAAGCTATATTTGCTAAACCGTTTTGATTATTATTGAGCGGACTATTG
>JANMMV010000851.1:0-5163 GCA_031373565.1 Saprospiraceae bacterium | reverse complement strand
AAGTATTAAATCTGCTTCTCCATTGAAGCTGACAGGAAGTTTCTACAGTGCTTTTAACTATACTTTAAGTGATAATACTTCCATACCTCCGTTAGGATTCAATACAGGAATTAATGTAAACTTCAATTTTTATAATGCGGTCAATATTCCACTTAATTTTGCTTACAGTAATTATGGATCTTCTGTAAATACGATTAGCTTTAATCGGTTTGGTATTAGTCCATCTTACAAGTCTTTAAAACTTCATGCTGGTCACAGATCGTATGTATTGTCGCCTTACTTGATGTCGGGCCTTACTGTTGTGGGTGGAGGTATTGAACTTAATCCAAAGAAATTCTATTTTCTTGCATTTTATGGCAAGATCAATGATCCTTATTTTGTTGGTAACGACGTACTGACACAAAGAAATGGAGACTTTAATTTTTTCAGCAGGAAAACTTACGGCTTTAAACTAGGATTTGGTAAAAGTACCAATAGAGTAAATCTAGCTCTTTTTCATGCCAAAGATGATTTATTGAGTGGAAGCATTGATACTTTAAACAAGTATAACATTAATGGCAAAGAGAATATAGGAATTGGTGTGGATTTAACCCAGCAGTTTTTCAAGATTGTAACCTTAAGTGGCAATGCAGCGGTTAGCGTACTGACCAATGATTTAAGTGGGGAAGCGATAAGAGACTCCAATGCAACAGAATGGATTGAACGAACTTCATTTCTTACTACAGTAAATCAATCATCTAGGGTTGGTTTTGCATATGACGGTAGGTTAAGTTTTAAAATAAAATCTTTTCTTCTCGGTATAAAGTATCAACATATAGATCCCTTTTATTCAACATTAGGTATTAGTTATCTCCAAACAAACTTTGATAATTATCTCATGGATATCAATGGAAGCCTGTTTAAAAGTAAATTAAACTTGTCTTCTAATTTTGGATTACAACAGGTAAATAAATCAGGTTTTACTGGTCTGCCACAAAAAAGAATCGTGGCGAATGTAAATGCTAATGTGAACTTCACAAAAGAACTTAACTTAAATGTGAATTATAGTAATCTTGTGCAAAATACGAATCCGACTATACAAGAACTCAATGATTCACTATTGTATACAACAAATAATGTAGGTTGCAACGGCACATTTTCTTATAAAATAGGAAAAGGAAAAGTAAAACCGCACATAATTAGCCTTAATACGTCTAATACCACTTTTGATGTACTTAATAATGATAAGGTGACGCTTAGTAGTGTCAATACAAATTACAATTTGAATTACAGGTATCAACTGAAAAATAGCTGGTCATTCGGCGGCGGTGTGCAATATTTCGTAAGTGAAAATAATGAGCTTCCAAGCTTGCAAAGGAAAGGCTTTCTTTTCAACGTAGGTAAGAAATTAAATGAATCTTTAAATTTTCGAATTAATACTTCATTTAGATCAAATGAAACGCAGGCAAATAAGGATGGTTACATCATAAACGGAAATGCATCTCTGACCTATCAAATAAAAAAGAAGCATAATTTTTCTCTCAATACTAGTCAACTCATCAGAAAAACAACTTTGATCGCTGCCAAAAATGAAACTAGATTTAGGATGAATTATAATTATAATTTTTAAATATCGTCATCATGATAATTATAAAAAAACAAATTTCCACAGTAATATGGTTGCTTTTTTCTTTAGGGATAATGGCGCAAAATCATCTTACCATAAACTTGACCCCGATAGGGATAATAGAAAGTTCTGTGACAGAGCTTCCAGGTCATGTGTTGGTCACTGTAGTGAATAATAATGCAACAGAGATCGACGTCTATTTTAAAGTAGGAATTGTAGGAACGACATCTGATGGAAGAATCATAAATATAGACAATGCAAATAGTGCAAGTGGTAATATTGTCAACATTCCAAGCAGTGGATTGATTTTCACACTCGAAGATTTAATAAGTCAATATCAAAACACGCAATTATCTGATTACAATATTTCGCCACCTGAATTTATGAATCAAATACAGAATAATGGTCATTTGCCAGCGGGTAGCTATAATATATGTATCGAAGCTTATGACTTGAATAATGTTTTAGTTTCAGTACCTACTGCTACACCTGATGGTAATAACTGCCTAGGATTTAATATTATATACCATAATCCACCTATCATTCAGTCTCCCATAAATAATACTTGGGTAGGAGCAAATGATGATAATCAAGTCATCATGACCTGGGCACATGACTACAGTGGTTCAGCCGTTACCTACCGTGTAGAGCTCGTACGATTTCCAAACCAGCAAGCCGCAAATGATTTTATGGAGCAGGGCAATCCACAAGCACTCTTTGGCGATGCCGATGGTGGAGGGGCCTACGAAAGGATCCTAACACAAGATGAAATAAGTGGCTGGAATTTTAATACTTTATCGACTGATGTTGTCCCAAATCTTACACCGGGAGACGTACTAGCAGTGAGAGTGACAGCTGTATCCGAAAATACCGTATTTATAAATGAAGGTAGGAGTGATATCCATGTTTTTATTTATGGTGTACCCAATTCAGTATTATGTAATAATCCCTCACTCAATGCAGATTGGGCTTTTCCATCGGTGGGTGACACCTTACCGTATACTGATTTATTTGCCGTAGCTAGATTCCAGCCAAGCTGCGATAATATTTTAGAAATGAATGCTGCCATCAATTTCACTCGCTCATTGAATGGCAGCGTGGTAGGGAGTACCACGGTAAGAAATTATGAAGATAATTGGCGATCAGGTCCTGGTCCTGCAAACTACTTGAGAAATTATTTTACCAACAATTATCGTAGGTATGGTAACACTTTTTTCTATCCCACTGATTCAGAGTATGAGCAATATCTGCCATTTTTACACAATACCGCTACTACCTTTAGTGCTGAACGTGGAGAGAAGGTAAATATTTTTGGTGTAACCGAATTTACCATCAAAGAAATACCATCCAACATAGAGCGAACTCAAACGTTGAATCTCAATGCAATGAATTCAAATGGTATTGTCATAGGCATGCCCAGACCCCAATTAGAGAGTCCAGCTAATGATGCAGTAATGGCACCTGGCACTATTCAATTTGATTTCAATACTGGATTGGAACCAGGAAATCCTCTACCCCCGTTTAAAATATTTAAATTGGATGGATCTAGTCAACCTATTGTCCCTGGACTTTCAGTCAACGAGAAATGTGTATTACAAGTGGCTAGGGATAATACATTCAGCCCCGCATCTATGGTATTTTGCAAGTTGAAAAAAATCCAAGGTAATCCTTACGATAATCGTGATGCTTTTGATGAAAACAACCCTAATTTTCAACCTATCTCCAATACTTTTGACTTGACTCCGCAACGACAATTTGACCAAGATCATTTCAACCAACAAGTATATAAAGACCTTACTGTATCGCATGATTTCACAGCAGTAGAGACACTATATTGGAGAGTAATTTGGTTGCGATTTCCAGATGCATATAATATACCATCACCTTGTGGAAGTGGTATAGACATCACTCCAGCTGATTATTATCACGCCAGTCCAGTAAGACGACTAGTCATCAGCAATGATGCAACTCCAGATCCAGTAGTAGGTGGTGGAGATGCACCACCACCCCCGCCACCAGGAAGTTTAGATTGTGAAAGGATTTGTAATACGCCAGAAATTCCAGAAGCGCAAAGAGTGGCTGCAACTGGCATATCCATTGGTGATATTGTTCGCATAGGTGATTACAGCTTTGCGGTATCCACGATCAATGGAAGCACCGAATACAATGGAACTGGCATATTGAGATTAAATAGCAATATACAACTGAATGTAAATTTTTCTGGAGCGAGAATCAATACAGCCAGACAGATGTTTGCTGGAACAGTAAATGCGGTTAGTGAAAATAGATCTGATCTACCGAGAACCAATAGAGCCGAAATGGCAGCCATCGTAGATGGGATTTCTGAGTTGAGAAGAATAACGGAGGCACTCTCTGGTGCCCCAACATCACTTCCTTTGGGGATAGATTTTACAGCAGATTCAGAATTGAGGATAGTAGCAGCATTGGACAAAGCCACCTTCACACCTACAACCGCACGGGCTTCTTATCTTGCGGGAGTTAAATTGCCAGAAGAGATGGATGGTCTAAGCTTATTATTCGCTGCTGATGAAGTCTGTCTTAATCCTAACGGCAGCGCTGGTGCTGGCATCTATAAACTGGCAGCCAATCTTGATGCTACTTTGGATAATGGGTGGGCTATCGGGATATCTGGAGGCCGAGATACGCTAAATACAACTTATGTCGAATTTGATTGTGTTGGTTTTAAAGCGCTTGCTTTCAGAGGAAGACTTGTTTTCAGTCGAGATGCCTTAGTGCCAGAAAATGTAACAACAGGAGAAATAGAAGCTGGGCAAGTTGCAGCTGTTTTTGGGGCTAAAATTAATAGAGATGCTAAATTTTTAATTGGTCTCACGTTTGATAAACCATTTCAGTTTACAGCAGCTCCACAATTAGGATTTACCGTCACAAACGCCATATTGGATTTTTCAGAGACCGAAAATTACCCAGGTATGCGTTTCCCTTCTTTATATGATATCAATAGACTACCACCATTACCTGAGCCAGAAACTCCTTCTAGTACTTCCCCTGAAGTAAGGTTGAGAAATTCATGGACAGGATTTTATCTTAAAGAATTGAGCCTCCGCCTACCGAAGGATTTAGCTAGAGCAAGGCCTGGTATTGGCATTGGTGATGTGATGATAGATCCTACTGGCGTTTCATTTGAAATTAGAACTACGGGTGTATGGGCCACTGCTCAGGAGTCTGGTCGTGGATATTCATTGTCATTGGATACATTGGCGATAGGTTTAGTGCAATCGACTACTGGTTATGGAAGGATTTCAGGAGGTATTGGCTTACCCATATTTGAAGAAGGTGATTTACTCAACTATAGTGCTGTACTTTCGTTTGGTGAAACACCGCCCGCTTCTGGAGAATCAGCGCCAAGAGGATCAGATTTCAATTTTTTATTTAGAATAAAACCGGATGCCACTGGTGTAAAAATTCCAATGTGGGATATAGCCCGTATAACCTTGGCACCTTCTACACGAGTTGATCTGGCAATAGGTTCTGCTTTTGAGTTTTCTTTTTCAATCACGGGAGATGTTACATTCACA
>JANMMV010000436.1:0-4912 GCA_031373565.1 Saprospiraceae bacterium | reverse complement strand
TGCCAAATAAAAATCCAATTACAACAAAAGCTACACCGACGGCAAGGCTATCTTTGCGACTAAAAAATACTTTTAAATGATTCATAACTGCAAAACTAATCTTTCAATAAAAACGGCAAGATAAGGTAGTCTTCAATTTTTTCTCACATCGACTTGAATAATATATCCCGACTTTTAGATAAGTTCTGATTAATTATGATAGATTTGCAATACATTAAAATGCCAATAGTCCCTTTTGTATCAAATAAAGTACATATTATTATTATTTAACATACTAATATTTTTTGTTGATTCATTTGGACAGAATTGCCCATTTAGTATCAGTATTCCACAAGATATTACAATTTGTGCACCTGCCAATGTATCATTAAACGGCAGTATTACGGGTACGTATGTTGATTACGAATGGACAGGCAGCAATGGATTCACTACTAGTACTAGCCTAAATCCATCCGTTTTTGTTGATAAAACTACAACTTTCAAATTATCCGCCTTTAGTCTCCCATCGGTAAACTTGATCATCAATGGCGATTTCTCTGGTGGTAACACTGGATTTACAACAAGTTACTTATATAATCCTGATTTGCCAACTAGTCAAACGGAACTTGTGGGTGAAGGAACCTACTCAGTCGTTTCAAATCCAAATTCAGTCCATCCAAACTTTAGTCCATGTAGTGACCATGGTCCTGGAACGGATATGATGGTGATAAATGGTGCAGCATCACTGCAGCAAGTATGGTGTCAAACGATAGCTGTGATGCCAAATACCAATTATATATTTCAGGCATTCGCAACATCTGTCGAAAGTTCTTCACCAGCAATACTACAATTTTCAATTAACGGGAATCTTCTAGGAACTCCTTTCGTTTTATCAAGTGTTGAATGCGATTGGCAGGAGTTTTACACTTCTTGGAATTCAGGAGGAAATACTTCTGTTGAAATCTGCATCACAAACCAAAATACAGCAACAGGTGGAAACGATTTTGCCATTGATGATTTATTTTTTGGGCCAGTTTGCGATGATGAAAAGGAGTTTACAGTCACTTATGCAGCATTTAATTTAGAACAAACTAACCTGCCATTTATAGATTGTTTGCATCCCATTGATATTCTGGAAGCTAGTCCTAATCCAGCAGATTTCTTAAATTATGGATTTGAATGGAATACTGCCAATGGAAATATCCAGTCTGATCCATATCAACAGGTTATTAATATTTCATACCCTGGATTATATAGTGTGACCGTCACAAACCAACATGGGTGCACAAAAACACAAAATTTTGAAGTGCCCGGTGATTTAGCAGTACCGATAATAGATATTACAGGAGATTTATCACTAGATTGTTATCAGCCATCCACATCTCTTTCAGCTGGTCCAAATAACCAAAATATTGATTTTAGTTGGATATTACCAGATTCAACGACTTCATTGTTAAAGACACTTGTAACATCCTTATCGGGTGAATTTTTTCTAATGGGCGTTGGACCAAATGGATGTGAGGGGCGAGATTCCGTGACTGTGATTGTCGACAATTCTCAAATACCTTATGCGGTAGATAGTTCGGATGTATTGACATGCAATCGGACCACTGCGCAAGTTTTTTTAAACTTGGGCGCTAATGTAGATAGCATTGTGTGGACTGGAACTAATATTGTAAGTCAAAATGATGATCGAGACACAATAACTGTTGGCACAGCCGGTATCTATACATTTACGCTACATATAGGGTCGGATTGTATAGTTGAAGATAGTATTATGATCAATCGCCTACCACCATCAATAGTGTATGGTATAAATGTAGCTGATACCCTTTCATGTAATAAACTTAACACTCAATTAATACTCAAACCCGGTCTGGATATAGCATCATATGCTTGGCAATTTAAAGGTCAAACCATTTCTACAAATGATTCAATCATGGCTGATACGGTAGGCACTTATACTGTCATATTAACAGATAAAAATGGATGCCAAAAGACAGATTCTTTAGTCGTCATTGGAGATTACCTGCAGCCTACATTTTCTGTCGTAATTGATACAATTGACTGTTTTGATAAACTAGGACAATTTATTACTTCAACAAATGAAAGTGTAAGTTTTAACTGGCAAGGCAATGGATTTAGTTCCACAGATTCAAATCCTACTTTCAGTGTAGTGGGCGACTATACTCTTACTGTGACGGGACGAAATGGGTGCCAAAAATCACAGTCATTTTATCTACCATCTTCCGAAAAATTTCCAAGCATAGTTTCAACGATAAAAAATATAAATTGTTCCAATCCAACAGGTCAGATAGACTTATCAACCAATATCCCTGCCACTTATACTTGGATAGATCAATACAATAATACGGGAAATAGTAGTACTATAAATTCAAATTTTTCTAATACCTATTCAATCACTGCAAGAACCGCAGCAGGATGTGAGTCAAATTTGTCATTATCGATAACTTTGGACGCCATTCACCCTACATTAGCTGCTATTGCACCAGGTTTATTGACCTGTCAGGATCAAATATTTATCCCAAAAATTATTGCATCAAACTATACAACTTTTGATTGGACGGGCGGTAAAATTAATATTAATAACCTTTTAGAACCCACTTTTTCTTCACCGGGCAACTACCTGCTTACATTACGTAATGATAATGGTTGTATTAAAAGTGAAACACTCGTATTAACTGAGGATAGATCCAAACCAACATTTACAGCTTCCGCCCCTAATCTCACTTGTATTTCACCCCAGTCTGCCATATCTCTAGCTGCTAATAATAATTTGATCTATCATATTTCACCATCAAATCAGATAGTTCAAAACGGCTATAAAATTACAAATGCAGGCACATACACAATTACCGCAACTAATGAACTTGGATGCGACTCTTCAATTACTTTTACAATCAATGCCAATTTGGATACGCCGGTTATCGAACCACGACCCATTTCTTTGAATTGTGCAAATCCGACAATGTATGGTTATGATTTAAATTTTGATCCTAGTTTGCGGTACACTTGGAGTACTCAAGTAAATCAAATACTATCTGATTCACTATTGATTTCTTCAAATGAAAAGACATCGCTAACTGCCATTAATCAATATGGATGTATCTCCACAAAAGAGGTAAACATTAAAACTGATTTTGAAACCCCTATTTTTAGCATCGTCGGTGACAGCATAATCAGGTGCGGTGTAGCTTCAATAAAGCTCAACGGTAACTCTCTTGATTCTTTATTACAGTACAGCTGGAGCAATAATGGCATCATGATTTCTACTGTGCGCGATATCGATATTTCAGCTTCTGGCACCTTTACGATAAATGTTGTCAATCCAGTAAATGGCTGTGCTGATACAAAATCTGTCAATATAACCAAACAACCAGAGCCCACTAGTATTGAATACAAGCTTGTCCAACCTTTATGTTTTGGTGAAAAAGGAAATTTTGAATGGAAGAATATAATTTCTGGAACTGCTCCTTTTGATGTAACTATTGATAATGAAATAATTTTTAAAAATATAGATAAACTATTGACGCCAGGTCGCCATCAGGTAGCAGTTGCTGATGCCAATGGTTGTACTATACGAGATCAATTTATTGTGGATGAACCATTTGATTTTAGTATAGAAGCAGGTCGTGATACGACCATAAATTTAACAGATGAATACCAAATTATAGCAAAAAGTGACGTTGCCTGGTCTTCACTCAAAGAAATACGATGGACGCCATCATCAACTTTAAGCTGTGACGACTGTCCTAATCCTTTCGCTTCTCCTGCTGAAGACACTGAATATCAAATTGATATCGTCAATAATAACGATTGTATACGAACCGATAAAATTTGGGTTCGCACCAAACTTGTAAAAGGGTATGAAGCACCCAATGTATTTAACCCAGGCAGTACAACTGGAAATGGGAAATTTACCATGTATCCACGTAAAAGTTCTTTAAAATCTATCAAACAACTACGCATTTTCGATCGGTGGGGAAATATGGTTTTTGAAACATCTGATATACCACCTGGCGAACCAAGTTATGGTTGGGATGGAAGCTTCCATACGAGACAATTACAACCAGACGTTTACATTTGGGTAGCGGAATTATTGTACAAAGACGAAACGATTGAAAATATCAGAGGAGATGTGACTATCTTAAAATAGTCACTAACTCTTAATAAAAGGATCCATCTCCCGCTCGATTTCTTTGCGCAGATTCATGAGCTTGATAGCATAGTCCCGCATTTTTATGTCTTCATCTGATTTTGGCTCCCATGGTGGAACTGGTTGCGTTACGCCGTCTTTATCCACAGCCACAAAAACGATAATGCAATGTGTTGTTTTATGAAACTTGCCTGACCGAACATTGCGCGATCGCACATCTACAGCAATATGCATACTTGTCCTACCAGTGTAAATGATCTCTGCATCCACTTTGACGAGTTCACCGATTTGAATTGGATCATAAAAGCGGATTCCACCTACATATACGGTCACACAATAGGAGCCTGACCATTGACTTGCACAGGCAAAAGAAGCTTGATCTATCCATTTCATCACAGCACCGCCATGCACTTTACCACCAAAATTGATATCGTTTGGCTCGGCCAAGAACTGAAATGTCACTTTGTTGCTTGTCATTGAAAATGTCTATTGACTTTTGTAAAAATCAAAAGCCAAATATATAAAATCTTCTTAACCCAAACTAGCATTCAACAAGGATCACCCGAACTTAAATGTCATAAGTACATATTAATAATCTGCTCGTACAATTCTTGCTTGCCACTAATCTGTCCTGGCTCACCAGCTGCCTTGGCGTAGTCAACAAGACCAACTAGTGACAAATTACCCTCCTCGAAGGATTTGCCTGATCCACTATCAAAACTTGCATACCGTTGAGATTGAAGGCTTTTATAAGTT
>JANMMV010000820.1:0-3735 GCA_031373565.1 Saprospiraceae bacterium | reverse complement strand
GTTGGTGAATTGCTGAATTGCTGAATTGCTGAATTGTTGATTTGCCTATGCCGCCAAAGCTGCACTTGCTTGCTGATCACGCTAAAGACGTGACAAGATTGCTTAGAACTCCAATAATAAAACAAAATCTTTGGGCTGTACTGATGACCACAGGGAATTGTTGCAATAGATGCTGATCGTTCTTAAAAAAGCATCACTCATTTCAAATGATCGCCTGTGATTTCAAAACTGTAGTTTTGGAAATAAGTTTGTGATAAGAAAGCAGTGTAATTACAATTCTTACACTATACTATTTTACTGCTTGATAAGATCAGTTGGTTTTTCTTCAAACTCTTTCTCTTGAGCAGGTACCTTTCCAAAACCATAGATGAAACTAATGCCCCCACTACCGAAAGTATCAGGGGAAGGTTGACCTGAGGCACTCACACCATCAAGATAGTCATTCATTCCAACCCTAAACGCGGCCTCCATTTTAATGGATATTTGAGGCGTTATGTAATATCTTAAGCCAGCCCCTAGTGGTATAACCAGAGAACTGTTTTTCCTATTTGCGTTATCTATTGCGATTGTTTCGCTCCACTTGTCATTAAAATTTCCACTCAAAAAATCTGTTTTGGCATTGCCAACCACTACACCCACACCTCCAAATAAATAGGGTTTAACTTTTGATTTTTGAAATTTAAAAGGTTCGTAATCTGCTCTCAACGCCACTTCATGAACGGTATTAGTAAAAGAAAAACCTCTTCTATTATGCCATAATTCATTATAATTATTATCGCTGCCTGCTAGTTTCGTTGTTAGATAATTTACACCAACAGAAAATTGATTGGTAATATTGAATGCATAATTAAGACCAATAGCCGTGTTAAGCTCTGTAAATAAAGATAAATTATCATAGGTGACACTGTTTAGATCTCCCTGATAAGTACTCATTCCCAAATAAAACCCGCCTTCGTGTCTTTGTTTAAAATTAAGTACATATTTATCATTTTCCATCCATGATTGGCCAACCATAGTGATATTGGCCAACATCACAAAACCACATAGTAAAAGATATCTGTTCATAGTAAAAAATTTGGACAAAGTTAAGGTATATTTTGAATAAAGCATTAATGTTGCATATTTAATTGACAAATTTCTCCGCTTTAACGTCAAAAATGGATTAATCTTATTTTTCGTAATACGCTAAAGATTTCAAAAGACCTTCTTGAATCTTCACCGCTCCGGTATAGTTTAGTAAATCAGCCGCCTTCTCAATACTGGCTAGACTATGAGGAATGTCTCCTGATCTATTCGGGCCAAGGACAGCATCACAGCTACACTCCGAAAGAGTTTTAATATGATGCCAAAGCTCATTGAGCGAAGTGCGTTCCCCACAGGCAATATTGTACACCTGATTGACCGCTTTTATATTATCGGTAAATAGGGCTAAAACATTGGCTTCTACAGCATTGGACACATAAGTAAAGTCGCGGCTATTAGTACCGTCTCCATTGATGATCGGTGGCACATTTTCGATGGCTGACTTAAAAAAAAGTGGAATCACAGCGGCGTAGGCTCCGTCTGGGTCTTGCTTGGGACCAAATACATTAAAATATCTAAGTCCGATATATTCAAAATCATACGTGCGGGCAAAAACATCTGCGTATAATTCATTGACATACTTGGTAACCGCATATGGAGATAGAGGTCTTCCAATATGATCTTCCACTTTAGGCAATCCTTCACTATCTCCATAGGTAGAGGATGATGCAGCAAAAACTACCCTTAGTACCTTGTTTTCGACAGCTGCTTGCATGATATTTAAAGTACCATTAATATTTACATCGTTAGTGGTCAATGGGTCTTTTATACTTCGCGGGACTGAACCAAGTGCAGCTTGATGAGAGATCAAATCTATCCCCTGACAAGCTTTCAAACAGATATTATAATCCCTAATATCTCCTTCTATGAATTCAAATTTAGGGTTATCGAAAAATCCGGCCATATTCTTTCTAAAACCCGTCGCTAGATTGTCCAACACCCTGACTTTTTCCACTCTTGCGTCACTCAAAAGAGCTTCAACCAGGTTTGAGCCGATAAATCCTGCCCCGCCCGTTATTAATATATTTTTTTTCATTAAACGATTATAAGGTTGATGAGGTGATAGTTTATAAGGTGATGGGTGATAAGGTTATGGGTGATAAGGTTATAAGTGATAAGGTTATAGTTTATAAGGTTATGGTTGATGAGGTTGATAGTTGATGAGGTGATAGTTTATAAGGTTATGGGTAATAAGGTTATGGTTGATGGTTGATTTGTAGGCTGAGCGCAATTTATGGCGTGGTCACTGAGCGAAGTGTCGAAGTCTACGCGTTCATCGCATCTCTAAAAATTTTTCTTCCAATAAAGAACACGGTAGCGAGAAGACCACCTATTAATAAACCTTTAATAATACTAATTATTAGCGATACCTCATCTGGGTCCAAAGGCGGCAATGGTTCATCTATAAGATTAATTTCTGGACTAGAAGCTAAAAGAGAAAAATCTGCTATTTCATAGTTTTTCGTCGCCTCGCCATACATTATCGTTAACTTTTGAATGTCTGTTTCTATCATTTTTTTTTGTACCAAAATGTCTGGGTCTACTAAATTGCGATGGGTATCATTGAATCTAGCTAATTGATATTGTTTTGACTTCAGTAAGTTAGCTATAGAATCCGTTTTTTCTGCCACAAATTTTACATTTTTATCAGGACTGGCGGTCTTTATACTGATATAATACCTTTTTACCTCGTCAAATACACAATTACTTATACCTATCGAAAGCTGTTCATCAACCGTTTTTGCATGCATGGTAAGGATCCCTGTACCTTCGTTAAAACCATTCGTAAATATCGGGTTGTCTATTGACCGATTACCCACTACCTCTTGGTACAACATTTTCAAAACGCTCATTTCATCTTGGCTAAAAGTACTAATATCGGCAGATGAAAATCTAAATTTTTCATATTTGGGTTTCGTTTTTGCCCATACTTTGTCAAACTCTTCAAGGGAAATAAGATGGTTTGCAATAAAATCTGGTTTGCCCTTAAAAGTATCTAGCTCAATTTTCTTAAACAGCACCTTTTGAATAATATTTCTTGATTTGGATAATTCGACGATTCTATCAAGGTTCAGTTTTCCAGCTTGTCCAAGTCCAAATGATCCGAGAATGCCCCCCAATCCGCCTCCACTTGCATCGCTAAGCGTGTACGTTAAAGCGGCATCATAAGTAATTTTCTCTTTTGATGCCTTGTAACCAAAATAAGTTCCGAAAGGAAGGCAAAATAGTATGATCCACCACTTGTTATTCCATAATTCAATCCAAAAATCCTTCATCTTAAGGATGAGTTCCTTCAGTGTGATTTCATCATTTTGGTATGCTGGTTTGGGCGGTTGCTCTTGATTCATTATAAAGTATGACTGTTGTTGATCAGTTTACGGTTGATAAGGTGATGGTTGATAAGGTTATGGTTGATGAGGTTATAGTTAATAAGGTTATAGTTAATAAGGTTAATAGTTGATGAGGAATTGGTTGATGAGGGTGATGGGTGATAAGGTTATAGTTGATAAGGTTAGGGTTGATGAGGTTACTTAAATACATTATCGATATCTAATGTAAATCCTTTGATAGAATTACTTGAAATAATATCTCCATTATAATATGGGGCACTACCTATGTACAAACTCTTCTGTAATCGATAAACAATAACAG
>JANMMV010000818.1:0-11809 GCA_031373565.1 Saprospiraceae bacterium | reverse complement strand
ACAATATCTCGATACTACAAGATGGCCAATATGTACTTTCCCTCAATGACGGGTATGCAATACTAAAGCTACAAGATCCTTCCAAAAGACAACAAGCAAGCAAACTTTTATTAGACAGAATTATGTCCGATAGTGGTGAATGTTTAGCATTTGACAGCGAAAATATCGCTAAACTGAAATATGTTCAGAATAGCTTTAAAATATATTTCCATCAAACGCAATATAGTCCAACTACTAGATTTCAATATAGAATCAAAGAACTGGATAATCAATGGCATAGCATGAAAGATTTGCCATATATCCCCGTAAATAATCTCGCAGCTGGAAACTACACTTTCGAAATCAAAGGAACAGAAATCACTACATTTACGATTATAGTAGCTCAACCTTGGTATTTAAGTATTTGGGCGGTGACCGCATATTTAATGATAATCTTTGGCTTTTATAGGTTCATCAACAAATACTACGATAAAAAACTTAAAGACGAAAAATCTGCCCTTGCTGCAGAGAATGATAGAATCATCCACGAGCACAAAATCGAAGTCGAAAACGATAGATTGACTTCTGAAAACTTGATAAAAAGCAAAGAATTGGCAAATGCCACCTTACATTTAGTACAAAAAAATGAGTTGCTAGATGAAATAAAATCAGAGCTTGTCGAAATAAGGAAGACCGGAGACCACACACTTACAGGTAAAGATTTTCAAAATATGATGAAAAAAATCAACGAAAATTTGACTGTCCAAGATGACAAAAACTTATTTGAGTCCAATTTTGAAGATGTACACAAAGATTTTTTTCATAAACTAAAAACCGCCAACCCGCAACTAACAGCTGCTGATCTCAAACTCTCTGCGTTCATCAAGATGAACTTATCATCTAAAGATATCGCTCCAATTTTCAATATTTCAGTGCGAGGCCTCGAGAATAAAAGATATCGGCTGCGCAAAAAACTCAACCTAGCTAATGACGCAAATCTTTACGATTTTTTTAATGGCGTATAGTCTAAACTACGCTATTCTACTGAAAAAACCTTGATTTATTTGCAGCATTTATCATAATGGCGTAGTTGTGGTGTAGTTATTATATTTTTTATTTCAGGAATAATTTCGTAATATTGCATTGTCATTATGCCACACTTTCAAAATGATAAGTTGCTACAAGAGCATTTCAGATACGCTTGGTCAGTCTTGCATTTGATATAGTGGTGTGTTGATAGAATTTTTATAATTTAATTAACTCACTAACAAAATTTACCAAAGAATGATGAAACATTTACTATCATCACTCGTGCTCTGCATCATGTGCATGAGTACAGCCGTCTACTCACAAGTTGTTTACGAAGACTTCGAAGGCGGCGCATCCAAAGTAGCTTGGGCACCGTTAAATGGTCTTGCCTATGAAGGTCCCGTCGCAAATCCAGCCAAAGACGCAGTTAACAGTAGTGACAATGTCGGAAAATTTTCCAATGACGGCATCGGAGATTTCTGTTTCGGTCTAGGCACATTAACTACAAGTGCTGACTTGTCTGTTTTCAATTTGATGAAAATCAAAATCTGGTCACCAGTAGCGCCAACTACTGCGTTACTTAAGTTTGAAGGGCCCAATGGCAATGTTGAAAAATTTATCAATATCACCGTTGCAAATGCGTGGGTTGATTACAGCGTAGACCTATCTGGTGGAGCTGCAATACCAAACCTTGGAAAGATCCTTTTGGCTTTCCACCCTTTCACTACACCTGTTGCTAATACTTACTATTTTGATGATATCAGAGGAGTGGAGGCTAAAGAAGTTTTTAACACTTTCGAGACTGCCTCAGAGCTTGTATGGCAAGGATTTGATGGTACTTACGAAGCACCTGTAGCAAATCCAGCACCTAACAGTATCAATAGTTCGGCAAATTGTGCTAAATATACGAAGTCTGGAGCTCATGCTTACAGCTTGCTCCTTGCTGACAAAGGGACACCATTTGACCTAAGTATTTTGAATCAATTCAAAATACAGATTCACGCTAGTGCGCCAACACAAGTTCTAGTAAAACTAGAAGGAGCCGGTGGTCCACCAGTTGAAAAATTTGTCAATATCGGTTTAGCCAATGTTTGGCAAGAATATACGATCGATCTTTCATCTGCTAAAGATGCAAAATATTTAACGAAGGCCATTTTGTTTTTTGATGCTGGTGTCGAGACGAGCGCAGACGTATATCATTATGACAATTTTTATGCAGTCTCACAGGGCGCATGTGCCGGCGTTGTAAAAAATAATGACATTATTGATGATTTCGAGTGTCAACGGAATGGTACAATAACAAATGGATGGGATGTAACAACTGTAGTTACAAATCCGGCACCAGATGGAATAAATGGTTCAAGAACTGTTGGCAGATACGAAGATCCGCTCATGGCACCTTGGGACAATTTCCTAATTGATTATCAAGATCCAATCGATTTAAGCGTTAAAAACCAATTCTCAATAAAAGTTTGGTCACCGAGAGTCTCTAAGTTTTTAGTTAAACTTGAAGGTGGTACTTCAGCACCAAATGAAGTATGGGTGGACATAACCGAAGCTAATAAATGGGTAGATTATACGGTAGACTTTGGTTCTCAGTCGCTCGCATCACACAAAAAACTAGTAATATTCTTTACGGGTGGTGAAGATGCCTTACCGGGAGATATTTACTTTATTGATGATCTCAAATGGGGTGAAAAAGTAGCCAAAGACTTGGAGAATTTTGAAACAGGCGTGGCTGCTTTACCTTGGGAACCTTTGGACCAACAAGCTTTGCTTCACGGCGCATTTGCTGTCGTCGACAATCCTGACAAAACGGCCTTAAATGCCTCAAACAAGGTAGGGAAATATACTAAAGGAACGTCACCATTTTCTACAGTAGCTGCTGTAGCACCAGGTTTCATTGATATTTCTGTAAAGCCTCAATATAACTTAGATGTATGGACACCTGCAGGTACGAAGACTGTCACAATGCAGCTAGAAAGTGCGTCTGCAGGAAATAAGAGTGTCGAAAGAGATGTTGCCACAGCTGGTCAATGGGAGAAATTATCATTTAACTTCGAAGACTTCAACACCGTGACGGATTGGTCTGCAATGAAGCTAATTTTTAATGCTGGTGAAGCTGAAGAAGGCAAAGTTTACTATTTTGATAATCTTTCACAAAGCGAGTCGACTGTTGACCCTTGTGAAGGATCAATTGCCATTGCTAATGTTGTAGATGATTTCGAATGTCAAAGAAATTATGATTATGGCGCTGGTGCAGATTTGTTATCAGTTGTCTCTAATCCACAAGTGACTCCAGCAAATGGCTCACTAAAAGTGGGTTTATACAAAGAACAAAAGGATGATCAGTGGAGTGCATTGTGTGCTAATTTCCCAGATGGGGTCAAATTGGATGTGTTCAACCAACTCGAATTACAAGTATTGTCAACTAGAGTAGTACCTGTATTGCTTAAACTGGAAGGTGGCACTTCTCCAGCGTTCGAGAAATTTACGTCTATCAAAACTGCAAACGAATGGTATACGATCTCTGAAGATATGTCTAGCCAAGCAGGACAGGATCACAAACGTGTATGCATATTCTTCAATGGTGGTGATGTAACTCCAGCAGCAGAAGATTATTTTGTTGATAATATCAAGTTGTCACACGCGCCGTACAATGGTTGCTTGATGAATTTTGATGATGCTGCTTTCACATCTTTGTCTTGGAAATACTTCCCAGCCGATAATAGTGGTGGATTTGAATTAGTAGACAATCCATTGAAAGCAGGTATCAACATTACTGAAAAAGTAGGTAAAGCAATCGAAAAAGCATCTGGCGAACAAGTGTGGCAAGGTATGTTTACAGATCTGGAGTCATATATAGACTTCGGTTCAACCACGAAATTGAAAATGAAGGTCCTATCACCGCAAGTGGGTGCTATCACAATGAAAGTGGAGACGCCACTAGTGGCAGGATTTCCTGGCGGTTCTGGTGACAATACAGTTACAAATACTAAAGTTGGCGAATGGGAGGAACTTACATGGGACTTCAGCACTTCACCTACACCAATCGATCCTGCGGGCAGATACAAGCGTATTACCTTAATCTGGGACATCAACAATGTACCAGCGCAAGATGTCATCTATTATTTTGATGACTTGCGAATAGAAAACACAAGTTGCGGAGGCCCAAGTAGCAGTGATGACATCGCTATTGACCGTATGACCATCTACCCTAACCCTGTGGTTGATGTTTTGAAAATAGAAAATGCGCAAAATATTTCCAGCACTAAAATTATCAATATCTACGGACAAATGATCGCTATAGTACCTAACAATAATGCATCTACCCAATACCTAGATGTTAATCAGTTGAATAATGGTACCTACATTATCATGGGATATAATGATAAAAATCAATTGATTTCTCAAGCAAGATTTGTAAAAATCTAGTAGTCTTTTTCAAAAGAGAACGATTCCATTAGCTAAATTTGAGCGGAATCGTTCTCTTTTTCAATCCTCTTTATTAACCAGCCACAATATGTATTCTTTCTTCAGAATATCTGTCATACTATTGGTACTCACTTCTTGTCATTCTACAAAAAATACAAGTGGCATATTGGTACCTTATTCTACCCAAGAACTAAAGAAACGTACATTTGAATACTTTTGGACATTGGCGGATTCAACCAATTTTCAGATCCCAGATCGGTATCCATCGCTTACTTTCTCCAGTATTGCGGCGACAGGATTTGGGTTGAGTTCGTATATAGTAGGTATTGAAAACAAATACATCACACGTGAACAAGGTGCTGATCGAGTGCTAAAAACGCTTGAAATTCTGTGGTCTCTACCACAAGGACCAGCATCTACTGACGTTAGTGGCCACAAAGGGTTTTTCTATCATTTTCTCAATCTTGATGATGCCCATAGATTTAAAACGGTCGAGTTATCTTCAATAGATACTGGCCTACTGATGGCAGGAATTCTTAGTTGTATGACCTACTTTGATGGAGCAAATCCGCAGGAAAAAGAGTTAAGACAACTGGCAGATCAGCTGTATAAACGAGTCGACTGGCAATGGATGATGAAATCCAACGGTAAAATGAGCATGGGTTGGCATCCAGAACGAGGATTTATTGAGAGTGAATGGCGTGGCTACAACGAAGCGATGATTCTTATCATCATGGCGATGGGATCGCCTACGCATCCTATAGCTTCCAATGCTTGGTCAAAATGGTGTGAGACCTACCCAATTGATACTTTCTATGGTCAAAAAAATATACAATTCGATCCACTTTTTGGTCATCAATATAGCCACATTTGGATAGATTTTAAGAGTATTCAAGACAGTGTGACCAATGCCATTGGGAGTGATTATTTTGAAAATTCACGAAAAGCAACCCTATCTAATCGTGCCTACTGTAAAGCTAACCCCAGCAAATACATAGGATACGGGCCGAACTGCTGGGGCCTGACCGCATGCGATGGACCGACTAATGAAAAAATGATCGTAGACGGCATCGAAAGACAGTTTTATGACTATAGAGCCCGTGGTGCTGCGGCAACCCAAGTGATAGATGACGGAACAATCGCACCAACGGCAGCTGGTGGATCCTACCCTTTCACGCCGAAAGAATCAACTGCCTGTCTAGCCCATATCTGGAATACTTATCCTGCATCCGTTGGAGAATTTGGATTTAAAGATGCTTTCAATTTGACTTACAAAGATGCAAAAAACCCAAATGGATGGTTTGACATTGACTATCTCGGGATCGATCAAGGTCCGATATTATTACAAATACAAAACCACGAAACGGCCATCATCTGGGAAACAATGAAAAAGAATCCATACATCATAGCTGGCCTTACTAAAGCTGGGTTTAAAGGTGGTTGGCTCGCTAAAAAATAATAACTTTACACACTCTAATTGAAATCGGTATATCAAAATTTACAAATGAAACTCAATAACCAAATCAAATTTATCGGCATTATTGTAATGCTACTTTTGGCTCGAATGGTTGATGCGCAAATACTTGTCTCAGGTCAAGTTCTAGACGCTGCCAGTAATGAACCGTTGATAGGCGCTAGCGTGATCGAAGTTCTTTCGCCCCCTAGCGTAAATCCAGCGGGAACAATCACTGACGAAAATGGGAATTTCAGTCTTTTAACCACATCATCCACACCGACAATAACTGTTTCTTATACAGGATATGAAGATCAAACTTTGGCTGGTTCTGGCAATAATCCGATGAAAATAATGCTAGCAGAGTCATCAGAACTCCTTGACCAAATCGTGGTCGTCGGTTATGGTGTCCAAAAAAAGAGTGACTTGACAGGATCTGTTGGTAGCCTTAAAGGCAAGGACCTAGAACGTGTCGTTACACCCAATGTTGAACAAGCTTTGCAAGGAAAGCTTGCGGGTGTATATGTAACTCCTGCTTCTGGTCAACCTGGTTCAGGCGCAACAATTCGCATACGCGGTACAGGAACACTTAATAATTCTAATCCACTTTATGTCATAGATGGTATGATCACCCAAGATGCCTCGTCGGTAAATCCTCAGGATGTAGATCGAATCGAAGTTTTAAAAGATGCATCAGCAGCAGCAATTTATGGTAGTCGTGGTGCCAATGGTGTCATTATTATTACGACCAAAAATGGTAGTAAAAACAAGGAACCTAAGTTGAGTTTTTCATCTTATCTGGGGTCTCAAGATGTAATAAAAAAAATACCATTGCTTGATGGCCAATCTTTTGCTAGCGCTTATAATCAGCTGAGAAATCAAGAAATATACAAAAATATAGATTCAATCGGTGTCGGTACCGATTGGCAAGATGAAATATATCGCACATCACCTATCAAGAATATCCAATTTGGTGCAGGTGGATCAAATGATCAAGTATCTTACAACTTTAGTACTAATTACTTTGATCAACAAGGTATTTTGGAGAGTTCATCCTTCAACCGCGTATCAGCTAGGCTCAATATTGAGACGAAACTAAAACCATGGTTTACGCTGGGAAACAATGTATCTTACGCTCTTATCAATGAACAATTGGCTCCAGGTGTCGTTGGAACCGCGTATCGAATGCCGTCCGTTTTGCCAGTTTATAATAGCAAAGGAGAATTTACGGACCCGACATTTTTTGGTCTCGCTGTAGCCAATCCTGCTGCGGATTTAGCTTTCAAGTCCAATAATCACAAGAAAGAGTCCAGGCTTCTTGGTAATGCATATGGAGAAATTTCTCTTTTAAAACATCTAAAATTCAGGTCAAATTTTGGATATTATGTTAGATCATCAACAACCAGAACTATTGAACCAAAATTTGAAGTCAGTGCTTCACAACTCAACAAAAACGACCGACTAGGTATCAACATTGATAATCCTGACAAGAACTGGATTTGGGAACAGACCCTGAATTTCTTTAAGGAATGGAAAAGACACACCTTGGGGGTGCTCGTAGGATACACAGCCGAAGAACGTAAAAGTGATTTTTTTGGCGCAAGTCGTCAGGGATTTCCAGGCGATGCAGATGAGTTATTCTATTTATCCTCTGGCAATGATACTACTCAGATGAATTTCGGAGGCGCAAGCGATGAAGCACTTACCTCGTTGCTCTTTAGAACAAATTATGCCTTGGATGATAAATATCTCTTTACTGCCTCCATGCGTGTCGATAAATCTAGTCGATTTACACCCGAAAACCGGACTGGATATTTCCCGTCTGCAAGCGTGGGCTGGAACGTTGGTAGAGAACCTTTTATCGAAAGCCTCAAGATTTTTGATCGATTGAAATGTAGAGCTAGCTTCGGTATTCTTGGAAATCAAGCGCTAGGTGATCGCTATCCGACAACAGCTATTATAGGCACTGGACAAAATTCAGTCTTTGGATCTGGAGAAAATCTAAATCAAGGTTCAACGCAGTTATCAATCTCCAATCCCAATCTTCGGTGGGAAATCTCGAGACAAACAGATATAGGATTTGAAGCAGGTTTCTTAGGCAATAAATTGGAGCTTGAAGTAGATTGGTATCGTAGAAATACGTATGATATCATAGCAGCTGTCCCCATTCCAGCGTATGTTGGATCTCAAAATAGTCCCTTTGTCAATACAGCGGAAGTGCTCAACCAAGGCTTTGATATCTCGTTAAACTACAGAAAAGTAGGTAACATTTCGTATAACTTCGGAGGTAATATTTCTCCGATCAGAAATGAAGTGCTCAAACTTGCACAAGGTAAAAGTGAGATTTTCGATGCCTTTATCAACGGCGAACCCGCAACACATACTATTGTCGGGCAGTCCATAGGTGCTTTCTTCGGATTTCAGACGGATGGCATCTTTCAGAATGCAGAAGAGATCGCAGCAGGTCCATCTATCGGTAATGAAAAACCAGGTGATCTCAAGTTTAAGGACTTGGACAATAATGGCATAATTGACGGAAAAGATAGAACCTATCTAGGAAGTGTTATACCTACATTTACCTATGGATTTACGCTCGGTGGAGGATACAAGAACTTTGATCTCAATATAGATTTCTTAGGAACTAAAGGCAACAAGGTCTTTAATGAAAAGGAATCATTCCGTTTTGGTGTTTACAATTGGGAGCAACATGTGGCCAATGCATGGACAAAAGATAATCCATCAACTTCTGAACCACGGGTCACCAATGGAGGCCACAATTACAAGGTCAGCGATCATTTCATATCCGATGGATCGTTCTTGAGATTGCAAACCATCAACTTTGGATATACGTTACCAAAAACTTGGACAAATAAAGTAAAGATAGATGGCGTGCGGTTTTTTGTATCAGGAAGCAATCTGTGGACAAGACAAACCTATACAGGTTACACAACAGAATTTCCTAACAGCGGAAGCCCATTTAAGGTAGGTTTTGATGGTGGCGTCTACCCTATTGCTAAGTCTATTCAATTTGGATTTGATACCAACTTTTAATCAAAATAAAAATTATTTGTTATGAAAAATATATTAAAATTATTCATTGTTATCCCTCTCGTTTTTACTTCTTGCTCCGAAGATTTTTTGGATCGGAAACCGAAAGGGAATCTTACTGCGGACACTTTCTTCCAAAACGAAGATCATGCCATTTCTGCCGTCAATGCCATTTATTCCAACTTCAGGTCGTGGGAATATTGTGGTCTACCGTTCATCGGAGCCACCGATATCATCAGTGATGATGCCGACAAAGGAAGTACCGAGACAGATGCGTTCTATTTAGCGCAAGTAGATAATTTTCTCTTTGATCCTACGAACGAAACTTTTTCCACTATCTGGAATGGTCATTATCGAACCATAGCGCGGTCAAACATTGCTATCAATAAAATTCCAGCTATCGAAATGTCTGAAGTCTTAAAAGCCAGATTGCTAGGTGAAGCAAAGTTTCTTCGAGCATTTAATTATTTGAGACTGGTACAATGGTTTGGTGAAGTTCCACTTATTACTTCACAGCTAACTGATGATCAATTTTTTACACAAAAAAGAGAATCAAAACAAAACATCTACATCCAGATCGAAAAAGATCTGCAAGACGCAATATCAGGTCTACCTGAAAAATCTAAATATCCAGCCACTGATCTCGGAAGGGTCACTAAGGGCGCAGCGAAAGGAATCCTTATGAAACTGTACATGCTCCAAGGTAAGTACACAAATGCATTAACTATAGGTGAAGAAATTGTCAATAGTGGCGAATATTCCTTAATGCCAAACTACCAAAACATTTTCTCTAGATTGGGCGAAAATGGTTCGGAAAGTATGTTTGAAATCGGGGCAGTGGCACTTCAAGCTTCTATAGCTGGATCAGGTGCTACCCCTTATAACATGGTCCAAGGAGTACGTGGTGTGCCCAACCTAGGATGGGGCTTTAATAGACCGAGCGATGACCTTATTAAGTCATACGAAGCAGGTGACCCTAGAAGACAAGCGACGATCATCTATGTCGGCGAAGTACTCCCTGATGGTGCTACAATCGTGCAAGACAATCCAGAAATACTCAACGAACGATTCAATCAGAAAGCTTGGGTTCCCAATCATCCTGGCCTCCAAGACAATGGCCCGGGCAACATCAGATTGCTTAGATATGCCGATGTATTGCTGCTTTGCGCAGAAGCTGCTAATGAAATCAACAATAACCAAAAAGCCTTAGAGTATGTCAACATGACGAGAAAAAGGGCTCGTGGTACGAATACTTTTATCTTAAAAGATCTCACAATAACCAACCAAACTGAACTCCGAGCAGCAATCCGCAAAGAGCGAAGATCAGAATTGGCCATGGAACAACAACGTTGGTTTGACCTACAGCGCTGGGGCATTTTAAAAGATGCTATGATTGCAGCTGGAAAAAATTTTGTCGCAAACAAACATGAGTTGTTACCTATCCCACAAACGGAGATTGACCTGAGTGCTGGTAATTTGCAACAGAATCAGGGGTATTAGGGCGAAAACAAAAAATATCGGTCAAGTGTGAATTAATCTAGCAGAGGTACGCTAACAGTAGATAATCAAGTTAAAATGTATTTTTTTAACACGATAAAATTGACATTTTGAAAAAAGCTAACATTATCCAAATACAAAAAATGAAATCATACCTTTATAAGCTAATAATTTACGTCAGCGTCATAAATTGTATTTCACTATCTGAGTTACACGCACAATCAATAACTTTTTCTAAAGTCACAACTTATCAGCGGCATACAGATCTAACATGGAAGGTTGAAAATTTGCCCAATGCAGAATATTACAATATTATGCAATCATATGATGGCCAACTTTTTACATTATCAAAGACTGTACTTGATTTTAATGCAATGATCTTCACAGCTTCGGATCGACTAGATACGCTGTATTATTACATCGAGGCGTTGGATGGATTGAAAAAAATACTAGCAACCACAGATACCGTGAAAGTGATAGAGACTGAAATGTCTGAAACTGCGCTAATGGATATGGTACAGCGATATACATTTCGGTATTTTTGGGACGATGCACATCCTACTGCAGGTATGGCAAGAGAACGCAATACTAGCGGTGATATTGTGACATCTGGTGGTTCAGGGTTCGGGATTATGGCTATTTTAGTCGGTATTGAGAACGGATACATTACGCGCGAAGAAGGTGTAAATCGGATGATCAAAATCATCAGTTTTTTACAATTTTGCGACCGTTTTCAAGGTGCATTTCCACATTGGCTCAATGGTAAAACGGGTAAAGTGATTCCATTTAGTACAAAAGACAACGGCGGTGACCTTGTAGAAACAGCGTTTTTGATGCAAGGCCTACTAACAGCTAAACAGTTTTTTGATCAAGAATCTGCTAGCGAAAAAGCGATTCGTGAGATTATCACTAAACTGTACAGCGATGTTCGATGGGATCACTACAGCAAGAATAATTCTGGTGTTTTGTACTGGCATTGGTCACCTAATAACCAGTGGCAGATGAACTTCCCAATACGTGGATACAACGAGGCGCTTATCGTATATTTACTAGCGATTGCGTCACCTACCCATCCAGTCCCTGCAACTTATTGGGCAAGTGGATGGACCAAGCAAGGTTATAAAAACGGAAATACTTGGTATGGCAATAAGCTATTTGTAGGCCCTGCTTATGGTGGACCTCTGTTTTTTGCGCACTATTCCTTTTTGGGCTTCGACCCTAGAAACATCAAAGATGGCTTTTGCAATTATTTTACGCAGAACAGAAATCACTCACTCATCAATAGAGGATATTGTATCCAGAATCCTTTGAATCACAAAAGCTATAGCGCATCCTGCTGGGGACTTACGGCTAGTGACGGACCAGATG
>JANMMV010000662.1:0-5470 GCA_031373565.1 Saprospiraceae bacterium | reverse complement strand
TCTGCCGAGCTCGACCATTTGACTATCCAACCATTGCCATCAGCGCTATAGACTACCGACCTAGATTGATCGTAAGCGAAAGCATAGATAGCGGCTTCGTGGCCAAGACGGTCAAGTAAATGGTGTAACAATTATTATTTTTTATTGTAATGAAAACAACTAGATATGGATTAGAGTTTTTACGTTTGTCTTTCTTAAATCATTATTGAACTATCCTATGCCCTTACTTATCAAGATATCGATCGAACCAGCAGGCGTGGTGGGCGTGTGGCACAATGTAGAAGGCGATGATTTTTTTTTATCAAAATTGACATTATTTCCCGTAGAAATCGCAGAGTTGTCTGTTCTAAAGGGTCGAAAACGTTCAGAATGGCTTTGTTCTAGATACCTTCTCCATCTATTATCGGGTCGACACGATCGGGGAGCTTGCCTCAAAGATACCTATGGCAAACCCTATCTTGAAGGATCTGATTATCACATATCCATCAGTCATAGTGGAGACTACACTGCAATAGCGGCAGCTCCTATAGTTACAGGAGTTGACATCCAAGTCATGGTTGAGAAAATAGTACGTATCCAATCCAGGTTTGTATCTCCATCAGAGCGTAAATATATTGATCCTAAAAATCCACTACCTTGTCTGCACACGATTTGGGGAGCCAAAGAAGCCATGTACAAAGCCTATGGTAAAAAGGAACTAGACTTTCTTGGTCACATCTTCGTTGGACCGTTTATGTACCATCTTGATGGCTTTAAATGGTCAGGCGAAGTAAAAAAAGGAGACTTTTATGAAAAATATGATTTATTTTGCCACCCAATTGAACAACTCATTCTCGTATATGCCAGCCAACACGATTAAAACAATCCTTCTTTTTAGCTTAATGGTAATGCTGCCATTCGTTAGTTGCAAAAACAAAAGCGACCAGACACCCGTTTCGGAAACTACCGAAACGCCTGTATATCAAACGCCAGAATTTCTTGATTTTTACAATCGATTCGGGACCGATACTGCTTTTCAAGTAGAGCATATAGTATGGCCACTTGAAGGGACTCGTCCTATGAAAGATAGCACTGATATAGTACCTGCCGATTTTCGCTGGCAACGGCAAGGTTGGGTTATGCACAAGGTTTATGATGATGCAGACGGAAGCTTCAACAGAACCATTTCTTCTTTGAATACCAGTATCGTTGTTGAGAAAATCCAAGACCAATCAGGTGCCTATTCGATGGAACGTCGATTTGGAAAATTATCGAGCGGTTGGCACCTTATTTATTATCGGGAGTTAGGTTTATATTGATAAATCTTGCTTTTTTGTCGTATAGTGTGGAATATCTGCATTTAATTGACTCCCATATGTATAAATTTTCTTAATTTTCACCTTGAAATTTTATAAATCAAAAGAATCGCCATGCACAAAATTGTTTTTTCAGTATTCATGCTGACTATTGTATCATTAACCTCTCAAGCACAGTCTTTCTGGACAAGAATAGAAAAATCTCAAATCTCGTCAAGAAGCGGAGAAGAGCGAACCATTGTTCCTGACAAATACGAAACATTTCATCTCGATCTTGCAGGATTGAAATCATATCTTGTTGATGCTCCGAGAGAAGAATTTCGAAGTACAACAAAAGGTTTATCGCTTATGGTTCCTAATCCTGATGGAAGGCTAGAAAACTTCATCGTTTTTGAATCACCGGTTATGCAACCGGGCCTAGAAGCTAAATTTCCATCTATCAAATCATATATAGCGCAACATGCGACTGACAGATCTAAGTCTATGCGCTTCGCTGTTTCTCCATATGGTTTTCATGCTGCTGTTGCCGCTATTGACGGTGAGAAGTATATAGATCCCTATTCGTCCAAAAACATTGATGACTATATTGTCTACAATGTAGCAGACCACCACCCTGATGCATACAAAGGTGTTGCCATATGTGGTAACGATGAAGACCCAAGAGAAGAGTCTATCAATTCTTTTTTTAATCCTATGCGCAATAGAACAGAAGAAGTCACACTTCGTATCTTCAGAGTAGCGATGGCTTGCACAGGAGAATGGGGGAAAAAACGTGGTACTGTTGAAAAATGTCTTGCCGATATCAATGTGATGATGAATCGTATGAATGTAATTTATGAAAAAGAAATGGCGATGCGATTTGTACTCATAAATGACAACGAAAAAATCATCTTTATAGACCCCAACACAGACCCGTACACGGACTCCGACCAAGGTAAAGTTATATTAGGAACCAATACAGGCATTATCAATCCACGTGTAACTGGAGGCGCTACTGCTTATGATATAGGTCATGTGCTTTCTATTTGTTTCGATATAGGCGGTGTAGCGCAAGGAGGTTCTGCATGTCAGTCTAATAAAGCGAATGGTGTAACGTGCAACAATGATAATGACTTGTCAGGAATCGTAACTAGAGTTATGTCGCATGAAGTGGGTCACCAATTAGATGCAGGGCACACTTGGAATATTTGTCAACCTAATGAGCCAGAGACGGCAAACCAACGCTCAGGTGACAACGCCTATGAACCAGGAAGTGGTACTTCTATCATGTCTTACGCTGGGTCTTGTACCGTAGATAATGTTGCTACTTTTAATGATGAGTATTTTCACGTAAGATCCCTACAGCAGATGTATGCTAAAACCAACCAAGGTGGTAATGCTTTTGCATGTTCAGATAAAATGCTTACGGGCAATCATTATCCAGCTAATACTATGCCAACTGTAGAATATACGATCCCTATCACGACACCATTTGAGCTCAAAGCTACGGCAGAAGACGAAGATGGTGATGTGTTGACTTATTGCTGGGAGCAGTACGATAAAGGGGAAGCAGTAGCCTTAGGATCAAATACAATCACAGGACCATTATTTAGATCGTTCAAGCCTAGTGTTAATGGATGGACTAGATTTGTGCCTGAATCAAACAATATCCTAACAGGCAAATTAGTAACAAAAAACGAAGTACTTCCCGACAAAACCCGTGATCTAAACTGGAGACTAACAACGAGAGACAATCATGCAGGTGGTGCTGGTGTAGTGTGGGATAGTTATAAGGTTAAGGTTACGGCGACAGCAGGCCCTTTCAAACTCATTTTTCCGTTGACTGACAATAAATTTGTTGTGGGTCAAAAAGTCGATGTAGCATGGGATGTTGCTAATACAGATAACGCACCGGTCAATTGCAAATTTGTAAATATTTACGCTTCTTATTCAGGTGCTTTGCGCAACGAAGACCCTAATTTGGTTCCATTGGCACTGAATGTACCGAATGATGGCGGACAAGAAGTATTTATTCCTAACAGAATCTCTAACCTTTTAAGGATCGTTATCAAAGCTGCGGACAATATATTTTTGACTACTTCTACTATTCCATCCAAGGTTGAAGAGCCGACCACTCCTACTGTTTATTTTGATGCTCCTTCATTTATCAAAGTATGCCAACCATCTGATGGGTTAGCTAGCATCAAGGCTATTGGATTCGGTGGTTTAACAGACAATATCCAGTTTTCTATCTTATCAGGTATACCAAGTGGCGCTACGGCTACATTTGGAGCTACATCTTTGGCGCCAGGAGCAGTGACAACATTGACTGTCAACTCGAGCGGAATCGTAGGTTCACAAACGGCTGATATCATCGTACGCGCAATGGTACCAGGAGTAGATACAATAGATAGAGCCATTACTGTGCAATATGTAGGTGGTAATATCAATAATATCAAAACCCTTTTACCAGTCGATGGAAGTGAAACAGATGCTTTGCCTAAGTTTCAATGGGAGAAAAAAACAGATGCTTCTAGGTACCGATTAGAGTTGTCTAAAGACGCTGGATTCGGTAATTTGATTGCGAACGCGACCTTGACCGATTCAAACTATGTGTCCCCTTCAATACTTGAGCCTGGTAAAGTTTATTATTGGAGAGTAACTGGTATCAATGAATGTGGCGATGGGGCTAAAGGTATTACAAGAGCATTTATTACCAAAGCATTCAATTGCTTCAGTGCAACATCTGGAGTACAGAATATAGTACTATCTGGTGCTGGTACACCGACCGCAGAATTATCCGCTGATGTCTCTGCCGCTGGCACAGTTTCAGACGTAAATGTAAAGTTGATTAAGGCCGATCATTCGCGTACAGGTGATTTGGTCGTAAGTTTGATCTCTCCATCGGGAAAATCTGTTCTCTTGTGGAGCAAAAAATGTGGTACTAGCCAAAACGTAAATGTAGGCGTGGATGATCAATCACCATCGTTTTTCCAATGCCCTATCAATACAGCCAAGGTCTATAGACCTGAAGGCAAACTTTCAGATTTTAATGGCGAATCAACGCAAGGTATTTGGAAACTCAAGGTTGAAGATCAAGTATCGGGTTCTGGAGGAAAATTATTGGAATTCAATCTGGAAATTTGCGCAAGTTTAACGCCAAAAAATCCATATTTAGTAAAAAATGAAACCCTTAAAGTGTACCCTACGGATCGCGTCAATATCGGTAGTCAACTTTTAGCAGCAGCTGACGATGACAATACGGCTGACCAGTTATCTTTTACGATAGTTGAAATCCCTTCACGTGGCACGCTTTTGTTCAATGGTCAAGTAATCGTTGCAGGAGCAACATTCTCACAGACGGACATCAACAATGGCAAACTTGAGTACGAATCAACATCAAATACTAATGCAACTGACATCTTCAGATTTGTAGTTACTGACGGAGCTGGCGGTTGGATCAATATTACAAATTTTAATATTGATATTAATGAGGCCAATCCTAGCCCTACCAACGATGCAGCTTTGTTAGCAAGTTTGAATATTTATCCCAATCCGACTTTTGACCAAATCTATATCGTACGTGGTGACAATAGCGTAGACTTTGACAAATATGAAGTACGCGATATTACTGGAAGAGTGGTGCTTACAGGCATATTGACATCTACACATCAGACCATCAGTGTAGGCAGCATCATATCAGGTGTGTACTCACTCAATTTGCTCAATGGTGATAATCGCATCTCCAAGAAGCTAATCAAAATATAAACCATCAATGAGCAAAGACGTCGAAAAAAGATCATTTTTTCAATATCTAATCAGTAAAGATTTTTTCAAACAGCTGCTATTCTTGGCAGCTGTTTTTGTAGGTATCATACTTTTAGCGAATCTTTGGTTGCGTTTCTACACCAATCACGGGCAGAAACTAACTCTGCCCAGTTTTGTGGGGATGGAGCTTGCTGAAGCACAAAATCTCGCCGATTACGAATCTTTTGAACTCGTCGTCAATGACTCCGTTTTTGTTGTGGGTAAACATGGTGGTATCATCATGGACCAGAATCCCAAGGCCAAATCTCAGGTTAAAGGTAATCGCAAAATCTATGTGACCATTACTAAATTCGGGATAGAAACGATAGCCGTTGCTGACTTGCCGACCTTGTATGGCAATCCATTTGAACAGAAAAAAAACGAACTCA
>JANMMV010000651.1:0-9926 GCA_031373565.1 Saprospiraceae bacterium | reverse complement strand
CAAACCTAACATTTCCTTTTGTCAAACCAACCTATCAACATCCTAGCTATAGAGTCGTCCTGTGATGATACGAGTGCCGCTGTGATCAGTGATGGAAGAATATTGAGCAATGTTACGGCTACACAAGAAGTACACAAAGAGTATGGTGGCGTAGTGCCCGAGCTAGCAAGCCGCCAGCATTTATCGCATATTATTCCAGTGATTGATGCGGCCCTTTCCAAAGCAAAAATAGATCTTACATCTTTGAGTGCTATCGCCTTTACACGAGGTCCAGGATTGCTAGGCTCATTGATAGTCGGTGTCTCTACCGCTAAATCCATTGCATTAAGCCTTGACATACCACTGGTAGAAGTGCATCACATGCAGGCGCATGTATTGGCACATTTTGCGGAAGAACCTAAACCTGATTTCCCTTTTTTATGCTTAACCGTCTCTGGAGGTCATACACAGATCGTGCATGTGAGAGACTATACCGATATGGAAGTGATCGGAACGACCATCGACGATGCTGCCGGTGAAGCCTTTGATAAGACAGGCAAAATGCTTGAATTGGCGTATCCAGCTGGCCCAGTTATTGACAAATTAGCAAGACTAGGGCGTCACACGATTCAGTTTTCGGAGCCACAGATTCAGGGTTTAGATTTTAGCTTTAGCGGTTTGAAAACATCGATACTGTATCATTTGCAAAAAGAAATGGCGCTCAATCCTAACTACATTACTGAAAATCTAAACGATATATGTTGCTCCGTTCAGTCAACTATTGTCCATATTCTCATTAAAAAACTAAAGAAAGCTGCGCTCCAAACTGGTATTACTAATGTCGGTATCGCTGGAGGTGTATCAGCCAACAGTGGGTTACGAAAAAGCCTAGTTGATACGGGCAATCAGCTAGGGTGGAAAACATACATCCCTGACTTCGAGTACTGTACGGACAACGCCGCTATGATAGGCATTGCGGGGTATTACAAATATCTACAAGGTGATTTTGCTGATCAAAGCATCACTCCAGAACCGAGATTAGCATGGAAATAAAGAGTCAAAATAGAGTCCTAAGCAGCAAGGTCATCTTGATGAGTTTTGTCATCTTCCTTTGCGGCTTCACTTCTCATGATCCCAAGGTCGGCGATGTCATAGATACCTTCAACGGTGTACCAGTTTATTACAACGGTCGAAATTTCACCAGTGTTTATGGACGTAACAAGACAAATGATGGCTATAATCTAGGACTCAAATACCAATGTGTCGAATTTGTAAAGCGATATTACTACGATGTTTTTGATCATAAAATGCCAAGCAGTTTTGGCCATGCAAAAGATTTTTTTGACCATCATCTAGGAGATATCGAATTCAATGCTAAGCGTGGAATGACACAGTATCGCAATGTACGAGAGTCAAAACCTGCCGTGCATGATATCCTAGTTTATGGCCCGACAAGCGACAATCGATATGGTCATGTAGCTATTGTCACTGAAGTTTCGGATAATGCGATAGAAATTATTCAACAAAACATGGGTAAAACGACGCGTAAAAAGCTAAAATTGGTGTCTTTTCAGAACTATTGGACCGTCGCAGATTACAATGTTTCTGGATGGTTGCGGCTTTCGCCGAAAGGCTAATCAAAAACTACTCCATAATTTTAAGAATACTTTAATTAAAAATGCAAACTTTACACCCGTATCTGACATTACATATAAATAATGAATAAGCCATACATGCAAATATTGAGATTGACCTTTTCCTTAGCAATCATTTATGCGTTAAATGTTGCACCCACTTTAGCTCAACAGGACTCAACAGCTAATGTAGCTATTGCAAATTTTGCTACGATTAGTTCAGATGCGCGCGTTAACAAAACGTATATCGATGAACGAAATGTCATCTGGCTTGCTACCAACAAAGGTTTAGTAGAGACAGTGAGTGATGGCAGCAGGTCAACACCCTATTTCCAGGGGATAGAAATCATCGACGTCGTCGCAGATAATCGAAATCAAATATGGGCAGCTGGAACACAAGCACTATACGATAAGAACACTGGCGCAAGTTATCCTCTACCACAAATAGTAAATATCACAGACATAACCTATATGACAGGAAGTGTTTGGGTTGGGACAGAAAATGGGCTCTATGAATTCAACACGGCGACACGAAAATATAAAACCTACGACGAGCGCACCACACCTATGATCAGCAGTAAGATAAATTTTGTACACGCCGACAAAAACAAAATCCTTTGGGTCGGTACGGACAAAGGTTACTTAAGACTTGAAGGAGATAAATGGAAACTCGAGGATAAGAAATTCAAAATGTTAGCGACATGTGAGAACGCTGAAGGTCAGTGGATTATCAGCAACAATGACATGTTCCTTATCAATAAATACAATAGATTGTTCCCAGTCAAACTGGATACGTCCCAGTATAAAGGAAAAATCAACAACTTCGTGATAGATTCAAAAGGACGGATATATATTGCTTCTGATATTTTGGTTCGGTACGATCCATACAAAGAAGTGATTAATAATTACACGGCTGATGCAGGCACACTCAGCAAGGCGTCCCTTAGTTTGGCGTGTGACAAAAATGATAATATTTGGATAGGTACGGATGGCGCTGGATTTTACAAATTGCAGTTTGGTGAATTAGCTGTTGAAACACTTAATGCTGTACTCCTGATCGTAAACAGTATCTCTTGTCCCGGAGCCAATACTGGCGCCATGAAAGTAAGCGTTTCTGGTGGTGCAAAACCTTACAAGTACAATTGGTCTTATCAAGGCGCCACAAATACCCAAATTTCAGGTTTAGGAGCGGGGAAATATAGTGTGACTGTTACGGACAAGATTCAGAACTCATATATAGCTTCGATTGAGTTGTCCGATCCAGACCCAATTGTTGTAGAATTGGTCTCGACTCAGAGAGTGACCACACCGGACGATCCTAATGGATCTCTAGAAATTAAAGTAGTAGGTGGAAGTAGTCCGTATAATTACACGTGGTCCAATGGAGTCACAACGCAAAACATCAGTAAGCTTTCATCAGGTCTATACAGCCTTAATATAAAAGACAAAAACGATTGTAGAGCGACGGCCACTTTCAATATCAAACGGGAAAAATATATCCCTGACCTTGAAATGTCAAAGATCGAATTGGGGCAAAAGTTGCGTATCAACGACCTTAATTTTATTGCTGACAGTTCAGCAATCAATAGTATCAACTTCGAAATATTGGATGAAGTGTATGAGTTTTTGAATGCCAACGAAACGGTATCAGTCGAAATTGGCGGACATACTAATACGATCCCACCTCACGAATACTGTGATAAATTATCAGCTTCGCGCGCACAAAATGTTGCGGAATACTTATATCAACGTGGTATTGACAAAAAAAGAGTGACGTTCAAGGGATATGGCAAACGTGAACCTCTGACTGACAGTACAGCAGCGGCTGGACGACAACGAAATCAACGTGTGGAGATAAAGATATTGAGTATTTAGATGGAAATTAGGAGCTTACTAAATGTGAAATTTATCAAATAAAACAAAATTTCACTCATTCCTTACGTCTGTATCACTCCAGGATTAAACTTCTCAACAATACCGTGATCAGCCATCTTGATACCCATAGAGATGAAATCTCGCGTCTTTCTCGGATCGATGATGGCATCCACCCACAATCGTGCAGCTGCATAGAATGGCGTCGTTTGTTCATCGTAGTTGGCTTTGGTTTTTTCAAATAAAGCTTGTTCGGCTTCTGGGTCTGGAGCCTGACCTTTTTTCTTGAGCGTGGAGACTTGAATTTGCGTAAGGACCTTGGCGGCTTGGGTACCACCCATCACAGCTATCTTGGCAGTTGGCCATGCGACGATCAATCGCGGGTCATAGGCTTTGCCGCACATAGCGTAGTTTCCTGCACCGTAAGAATTTCCTACGATGACAGAAAATTTTGGAACGGTTGAATTGGCAACGGCATTCACGAGTTTTGCCCCATCTTTGATAATACCACCGTGTTCTGATCGTTTTCCTACCATAAATCCTGTCACGTCATGCAAAAATACAAGCGGTATCTTCTTCTGGTTACAATTCATGATAAATCGTGCGGCTTTATCAGCCGAATCTGAATATATAACTCCACCAAACTGCATTTCCTTAGCCGCATTTTTGACGACGATCCTTTGATTGGCGACAATTCCAACTGACCATCCATCGATACGTGCGTAAGCGCAAATCATGGTCTTACCGTAATCGGCTTTGTACTCAAGCATACTTTCCTTATCAATGATACACTTGATGAGATCTAGCATATCATAAGGCTTCGCACCATGTTCGGGATATACACCCATGAGATGATTAACATCTGTATTTGCAGGTTTCAGACTCGATATTCGATCAAAGCCAGCTGAAATAGGTTTTGCCTGTTGGCCCACTAGTTTTTTTATCGTATCAAGACAAGTTTTATCGTCTGGCATTTTGTAATCGGTGACCCCTGAGATTTCGCAGTGTGTCGTCGCACCTCCTAATGTTTCTTGGTCTACATCTTCGCCAATGGCAGCTTTGACAAGATAAGGACCTGCCAAAAAGATCGACCCTGTATTTTCAACAATCAAGGCCTCATCTGACATGATGGGGAGATAAGCACCACCCGCTACACAGCTTCCCATAATCGCTGCTATCTGCGGTATGCCCATCGAAGACATCTTGGCATTATTGCGAAACATCCTTCCGAAATGCTCTTTATCTGGAAAAATCTCGTCCTGCATTGGCAAAAATACACCAGCACTATCGACGAGATAAATGACAGGTATATGATTTTCCATCGCAATTTCTTGTGCGCGTAAGTTCTTTTTGGCAGTCATAGGAAACCATGCACCTGCTTTGACAGAAGCATCATTGGCTACGATCATAACCATACGTCCAGAAACAGAACCTAATCCTACGATTACACCAGCAGCGGGACATCCACCCTGCTCTTTATACATATCATGCGCCGCGAAAGCACCGATTTCAAAAAATGATGTCTCTTTATCAATCAAATAGTGTACACGTTCACGTGCTGTCATCTTTCCTTCTAGCCGTTGCTTTTCAAGCTTATCCTTGCCACCACCATCGATAATCACATTTAGCTTATGATTCACATTAGCGACCGCAGATTGGTGTGAGTCTATATTTTTATTGTACTCGAGTTCTTTTGCATCCATTGGAATGATTGATATTCGTTTTTGATTAGATAGAAGGCACTACAAAAGTGTATGGATATTGCCCTGGATAATTGAGATATAATCCCTTGATGACAACAGATCTACCTTTTGATTTTTTTAATAGTTGGATAAGTTGAGCTGCTGATTGCACTGGTATATCATTGATATTTGAGACAATATACCCTGGCTCCATTCGTGCATTGCCGACAAGGCTTCCACGACGAACACTTACTATCATAACCCCATCAAAACTTATTTTGGCTCGTTCAGCTTTGTCGAGCTCTCTAATTTCTATACCCAAAGTCTCCAAGAGCGGATCATCAGGTACCTCAATCAAAGACTCCGAATTGATTCGATTTTTTAAAGTGGCTTCGATGGTTTGTTTTCTGCCATTGCGAATCGCTACGATATTAACTTTATCACCAGGTCGGTATCGAGCCAGTAATTCCATAAATTCATTGACATTGTTGGTACTAATCTGATTGACAGTAAGGATGACATCTTGATTTTTTAGACCTGCCACGTAGGCAGCACCATCTTTATAAACCGAAGAAACATAAATACCTGATACGTGGTCTAGAGATAGGCTTTGCGCCATATCGTGCGTCACATTTTCGATATCAATGCCCAGCCATCCACGTTGAACTACGCCATAGGTCTTCAAATCCTGAAACACTTTGAGCACTAAATTGGATGGAATAGCAAATGAGAAACCTTCATACCTACCACTATTACTTAGTACAGCAGTGCAGATACCCATTAGGTCTCCTCGAGTATTGATCAATGCTCCCCCACTCGACCCTGGATTCATCGCTGCATCGGTTTGTATAAATGATTCAATGCCAGAATCTTCAAGTATGGATATACTTCTAGCTTTAGCAGATACAATACCAGCCGTGACCGTACTTTGCAGTCTAAAAGGATTGCCCACAGCCATGACCCATTCTCCAATTTGTAAGGAATCCGAATCTCCCAGTGTCAAAAATTCTAATTGCTCCGCTTCAATCTGCAAAAGAGCTAAGTCCGTGGCTTTATCAACTCCTACCAACTTCGCTAAGTAGGTTCTATTGTCATTAAGCAATACTTCGATTTTGGAAGCACCTTCGACGACATGATTATTTGTCATTATGAATCCATCTGCACTAAGTATTACTCCTGAGCCTGTGCTGGATTCGCCGTAAGCTGCATTGGTTTGGGCTGGGACATCAGACTTAATAAACACGACAGCTTCTTTGCTCAATTGTGCAGCAGCAATGAAATCAGTAGGGCTCGAAGATCTCATCGCTTTGACAAATCTATCTGATAAGAGCAACTCGCGCTCAGCAATAAGCGTAGCATCTCGCCTAAACCCATCAATCATGCGAGACTTCAACACAAAATGGTGATAGCCTAGTACTATGGCACTAGCACTTATCACGCCAATAACGGAAGCAAAAATGTATATTTTTAAATTATTACTCACGAATGAAGTACCATTTTGTAGATAATAAAATCAACTTTTTATCTAAAAAGATCAACCTAGATTAGGTTGATTTCATTTCGGAAAGCTTCGTAATCTATCAACGGCAAATATATGCATATTTATTGTAATGTGTTTAAATTTATTTACCTTTGACCAGATGAATAGTCATTTGTGTAATTAATTGAGAAAGTAATGAAAATCCCTTTTAGAAAATATCAAGGCACTGGCAACGATTTTATCATGATAGACCAGCGAGAACATCAATATCTATCCATAAATGATATTGAAAAAGTGGCCATGCTTTGTGATCGAAGATTTGGGATAGGCGGAGATGGTCTCATCATCATCGAAAAAGATGCAGAAATGGACTTTAAGATGGTTTATTTCAATTCGGATGGTCATCAAAGCTCCATGTGCGGAAATGGTGGACGATGCATCGTACAATTTGCGCATGATCTCGGAATGATCGGTAACTCTTGTACATTTATAGCGATTGATGGCCCACACGCAGCGATGATTGCCCCCGATAAGCTTGTTCATCTTAAAATGATAGATACTCCCTTGCCAATGATTACCGACGATAGTGATTATGTCATCAATACAGGATCTCCACATTATGTCAAAATGGTAGAAACGATTCCAGCTGATATTAAGTCAAGTGGTGCTGCCATCCGATATAACGACAAGTTTAAAAAGGAAGGCATAAATATCAACTTTGTAGTTGCAGATCAAAAGCAAATCGAGGTTGCTACTTATGAACGAGGAGTTGAAGACGAAACTTACTCCTGTGGTACGGGTGTTGTCGCATCTGCCATCGTTTATGCGACGATGATTAAAACACCACTAGAAAAGTATGATATCGCCATTAAAACCAAAGGTGGTAACCTACGCGTCAAATTCAAAATGATTGAAAATAAGGTGCAAGATATATGGCTAGTTGGCCCAGCAGTAATGGTCTTTGAAGGAGTTGTGATCGCTTAGACTGCGCTTTTTCTGACGAAACATTAAAGTAATTTCAGTTTTCTCTACTTCAAATGTATTTACGAGGACATTTTGCAATCACTAGATACTGAATGATTTAGAAAGTAGATGTACTCAAAAAGCCCTAAATAATGGCGATAATATTCTTACTGGATATTTCAACAGCGAAGTTTTCAGGAATTTGTCCCATTATCAACGTTATGTTATTTTTAAAAAGATTAAGTATTTCATTTGTCGTCATATTACCTACTTTAAAAAAAAATCAACTTGTAAGGCTCCGCTTTTTGTAAAAATGAAATATAAAAATCTGAGTCTTTCGAAATTACGATTAAATTATCCCTTATCGATAACTCTATTATTTCTTTATCTGTTGTGTGGTTACTATTTGGCAGATCAAGTGTGTGTGTGTGTGTGTGTGTGTAGAGCATAACATCCCTCTTCTCGCAAATACATGGCAAGTCTTTTTGGAAACTACGCATCAATGAGAAATTTCATGATTATGCAACTAGCTGACTGATACTTTTCACTTCAGTCAATTTGGCAGCAAAGATCAGACAAGCTTTTAGATCATCTTCTTCCAAATCTTCAAAATCAGCAAGTATTTCCGCATTGGTCATACCTGATGCTAAAAGTTCTAAAATACTTTGAACGGTATATCTCATTCCCCTTACAACCGGTTTCCCGTGGCAAATATTTTCGTTAGATGTAATCCTTGATAAAAAAGCTTCAGCGCTCATAATGGAATTATTTTCTACAAATATACATCATTTTCAGTATGCATTAAGAAACTAGAAGATCGTGTGAAACAAATTGCACCTTTTTTGAGATGCGTAGCATCGCTTTATGATAACGACGGATTTCAATCCGTTGAAATTTACCTATAACTTATATTTGAGTGCCGTAGGTACGGTCTATTTTTGTACAATTTGGTTATGCACACAGAAGATCTATGCTGACTATTTCTTTAAAATCAAGAGAAAAAACCTTTTACTCCAATATCCTAAAACTCTCAATAAATTTATCAATACCTGTATCCAGTGCTCGTTCGACAGAACTAAAACATTGTACAGTGAAGAGTTTGTTTTTGTACCATATCATGCGGGCTTTTAGGGTTGATTTACCTTCATTATAGTTGAGCCGATAGGATACCCCCGGCGCCGACAAATAATTATTCTCTGATTGATAGATGATATTTGTTTTGTAGTTCCCGATCCGAGTGGGAATACTTTCTTGCATCAGTTCAAGGATCAAAGCAATGGAGTCTGTATACAAGGGTTCATTGGGATACTCCATGATGGTAACCATAAAAATCTTACCCTTGTACTGGCGCCCATCTTTTGTGTAATCTTCTTGATAAACGCAATTATGGATCACATTACTAAATCCTGTTGAGTCATTGGTATACGTTTTTATACCACATTGGAGCGGCTGTGGACTATTGATTTCAAAAGAATTATCGATATACTTCTTTACTGACCAATCAGCTACTTGCGCCTGAGATTGCATTAGATATATAGAAAATAACGTACTAAAAAATATCTTCATCAATAGCTAGAATTTAAATAAAGCGAAGTTGGTTCGATACAATAACGACTAGAAATCTGCAACGTAGGCAATAAAACAAGATTTAACATAAGGTTAGTATTTACGTTGGTCTTAGTTTATCTCAAAACAAACTAAGTTGTTGAGGTGCACCCTCATCTGGCGTGTACAAGTCTATCAAGTGCTTTCCTTGTTCACGGACGCTATTAACTTTATTTGATACCCGATACATATACATATTTTCCGTAGGGTAAGGCTGCATGATGTCCATGATTTCGCGCTGTGGGATATCATTTGAAAGCCAATGAGCTTCATTTTCTTTAAGCAAGATGGCAGGCATCCGATCGTGAATGGTAGACATCATTTCATTGGCTGGTAGGGTGATCATTGTGAAACTATACGTTTCATTGCCCGATACTGGATCTCTCCACATATCCCAGAGCCCAGCCACGCTGAAAATCGGTTGATCGGAAGTACAGATTCGAAAGGGTATCTTTTCTTTGCCTTCCTTTTTCCATTCGTAAAATCCATCGAGCGGCAATATACAGCGGCGAGTAGTGATCAGTTTTTTGAAAGCAGCTTTTTCGGTTAAAGTCTCTACCCTAGCATTGATCATTTGTGCACCGATTTTAGTGTCTTTGGCCCAAGATGGTATCAATCCCCATCTATAAAGTTGCAAAACGCTAGGATCTCCTTGGGTAATAGCTGGCATTATTTGGGTAGGAGCCACATTGTAATTGGGCAATGGATTGT
>JANMMV010000586.1:0-2276 GCA_031373565.1 Saprospiraceae bacterium | reverse complement strand
AAATAAATGTTTCATAATCAATATTTTTTTAAGATTTTTAAATTTTACACACAAATATAACTCTTCAGGAGTATTAATTGTTATGATGGAATCAATTTTCATGCCTTTTTATTAAAAATTTAACATATGAAGCTGCTTTTTTGCAAATTGGATGCGTTTTATGTGTAGACAAACGGATTTTGAACAGACTTTGATTTTCTGTTATCTTCTAGATTAGTATGTGATTTTACAAAAAAGTATTACTTTTGTGCCCTTATGAGAATATTTCGTTATACATTATTGATTTCTATATATTTTTTGGTCGGTTGTAAGACTGAGTTTGAGTCTATCCGCACAAGCAATAATCCTGAGCGCATTCTCAAAGCGGGTAACCGATTTTATTTGAGCAAGGATTATGACAAAGCAATCACATTGTACGATCTAGTGATACAACACTACAGAGGTAGAACTGAAGCTGAAGATTTGTTTTTTAAGTACGCATATGCGCATTATTATCTCAATGATTTTATTTTAGCTTCCACTTACTTTAAAAATTACGGAACTACCTTCAGCACAAGTCCAAACAAACAGGAAGCCGACTATATGGCCGCTTACTCAAATTTCAGATTGTCGCCAAACTCGAAGTTAGATCAAACAAACACCGAAAAGGCTATTGAAGGATTTGAAGCGTTTATCAATTCTTATCCGCAAACTGAGAGAGCTACCGAAGCGAACAAACTAATAGATCAGATGCGTGTCAAGCAAGAGCAAAAGGCATATGATCAAGGTCTTTTGTATTACAAAATCAGTCAATTTCAATCAGCAGTAACATCATTCAAAATATTTCTTAAGGATTTTCCTGATAGCAAGAGGGTAGAAGAAGTCAGGTTTTTGATTTTAAAATCTAGTTTTACTTTAGCTTCCCATAGCGTTCACGAGAAGAAAAAAGAACGATTTAATGAAACACTGGCCCATTACGAAACGTTTATCAAAAGACATCCTAAGTCAAAGAGTCTTAAGGATGCTAAATCTATACAAAAATCAGCACAGCAAGAGCTAAAAAAACTGAATTCATGACCACAGATATCAAATCAAAAGTCCAAGGCTTAGACCCAAATGTAAAAGCACGTGACGTAAAGTCAATTTCCGCGCAGACATCTAGTATTTACGAATCTATCTCTGTTATCACGCGTAGAGCTGAAGAGATTGCGATAGAATTGAAAAATGAATTACACGGTAAATTAGAAGAGTTTGCTAGCACTTCTGAAACGATCGAAGAGATCATGGAAAACAAAGAACAGATAGAAATATCTAAGTTCTACGAGCGTTTACCTAATCCTGTAATTATTGCTACTGAAGAGTTTCTCAATAATCAGTTGAAGTTTGAGTATCAAGCTCCTAGAGTACACATCGAAGATTAATCCATTACAAGGATTTTTATGAGTACGCTAACAGGCAAAAAAATCCTACTCGGTATAACTGGAAGTATCGCCGCCTATAAGGCTGCTCATTTATGTCGCTTGCTCATCAAGGCAGGAGCAGAAGTAAAAGTTGTGATGACAGAAAGTGCTACAGCTTTTATCACGCCACTTACTTTATCAACTTTGTCCGACAACGAAGTGCATACAAGTGTAATCTCGGAAGGTACGTGGAACAACCACGTAGAACTTGGAATATGGGCAGATATTATGATCGTTGCCCCATGTACAGCAACTACATTAGGTAAAATGGTAAACGGAATTGCAGACAACGCGGTGATCGCTTGTTACTTATCAGCCAAAGCTAAGGTTCTGATTGCTCCTGCGATGGACCTTGACATGTGGAAGCACCCTTCTACTAAGCGCAATGTCGAATCCCTCAAGTCTTATGGAAATACTATTATCCCTGTGGGGCACGGATTTCTGGCAAGCGGTCTCATCGGCGATGGTCGTATGGCAGAGCCAGAAGAAATAGTTACTTTCACATCTGATATCTTAAACCAACAGCGCGATTTAGTAGGAAAATCAGTACTGATCACTGCTGGGCCTACTTTTGAATCGATTGATCCGGTAAGGTTTATTGGGAATAGAAGTACGGGAAAGCAGGGTGTTGCCATAGCATTTGAATGTGCTAAAAGGGGAGGAGAAGTGACATTGGTGCTGGGTCCTAGTGCTTTAACGATAAATCATCCTGCGATAAAAGTGGTCAAGGTGGAATCAGCTGCTCAAATGTATGAAGCATCCAAGGCAGCTTTTGAACAAGCTGACCTCATCATACTTTCTGCTGCTGTGGCTGATTATAAAAGCACTGTAATCGCA
>JANMMV010000568.1:0-4302 GCA_031373565.1 Saprospiraceae bacterium | reverse complement strand
CACCTTTCTTAGGTTTGTCTTCGATGGTAACAACGCGACCTGTGATCGGATATAATCTGTCCGAATTGATGATATTCAAATCCGTAGTACACGAAGCTACATTTTCCTGGCTATCCCAAACATGGATAGACACCTTGATTATGCCGGTTTGTATAAATACTTTGGCCGAAGATTTGGTCAACGGATCCCATTTTTGAGAAAGCCCATTTTGGTATTCAGATACATTAGACAAAGCAACTAGATTATTCAATCCTTTTTTGAAATAATGCGCTTGATCCAATAAACTATTTATCGGTGAAACATTATCAAATGCAGCGATCAAATCTTGTGATGAATCACAGTTATCAGTGACTTTGTTGATGAAGTCTTTGGCCCATAATTCGATCGACGGATTTGCATCCGAAACTAGTTTGGTCGTTAAGCCAATACATAATAGCTCAGGTGCTTTGGTATCTTCAATCTTGAATGTGTAAACCTTGCTACTGCTATTTCCACAATCATCACGCACTATCCAAATCACCTTGTTTGTCACACCATTATTGACAATACTGATAGGAGCTAAAGATGCAATACCATTGTTAGCCTTTGTCGACTTATTAGATAGGAAGTTTACTTCCTTACCGAACTTGTATTGTGGATACAAATTGGTAATTGTACTGTAAGATGATTGGCCTGAGATTGCTGTAGTCCATGAAGTATCGATACTCAATCCATTGAGAAGGTAAGAAGAAACATAATCGATCGTGTCATTGCCATCTATATCGATCAATGTTTCGGATCTTAGCATAGCGTCACCACTACAAATGGTTTTATCTGTTAGGGTGGCATTCATAATCACATCACTGCTGCATTGGGCGCTTTGATTTATGACAGAATGCGCTAATTGTATCTCTGGTGCGATAGTATCATTATAATAATATGTGATCGCAGGCGCTTTGATTGTTTCATCTGTACATTCATTGTGGTATGCGTAAGTGACTAACCATTTCTTGCAAGTGTTGCCCACGTTAGTGAACGAATCTATCTCTACATGGCTACTGATGTTGGCACAAGGACTATGTGTCACTGTTGGCTGCTGGGCTGCATTGATAGCATCTGCAATCGAAAATTCGCAATCATGCCAAGCCACTTCTTGCGGGTCAAATTGAACATTGAACAGGGTAGGGTGTGCATTGACTTTGATAATTTGTACACACGAAATGGATGTATTGTTGATGTTGAAAGTTCGTTGGATGGTGCCCATATTGCACTCACCACCGTTCACCCATTTGTCAAGGTAAGAAAGGTCGTATTCATTTTGGCAAATGGACTTGACACTTGGTAGACCAGTTACAATAGTGCTATTTGCGTCTTTAAGGGCTGTTGTGTTCAAGTTGAACTCATCGTTACACATGACTTCTACATTCGTTGGACATGTCAACTCAGGAAGCAGTTTAAGTTCTACTTTCACGTTAACCCACACCGTATTAAAATTATCTCTGATTTGGTTGATCACTAAAGTATCACCTGCGATACCGTTGCCATTGGCGTCATCCCAGACTCTCATTTCGACTTCATGCGTTCCAAAGACATTGCCGGAAGTCAAGTCTTCACAACAAAAAGTGACAAATGCGCCATGGTCGGTATCTAATTTACTATTGTCAGCATGAGACCACGTGTTGGCTTGTTGGATAACTGTTGTTTGATTGCTGAACGTAAAATTGTTGTTATGATTGTTTAAGCCATCGTTTTGGCAGGTGATGTTCGCTTTTCTTCTTATTTCGACCCTTACATCACCACAATTATCATAAGAGCCATCATTGATATCTTTGGCAAATAACTTAGCATATCCTATTCCGTTAGATGACGATGATAGACCTACAACCACATTTTGGTTAGCTATAGCAACGGGATTGCCAAGATCTTGCACATGAATCGTCGTATTCTTTGTCGTTTTGTTACCCGCACAATCTTGGACGATGTACGTCAATGTGTGTAACCCTTTTGATAAGCCTTGAATGATAAAATCAGGATGCGAACCACTGACAACAGCGCCAGCAGGTGCTTTCACATACCATTTTATATTGCTGAGCGCAGAACAATTATCACTAATATTGAATGGAGATGTAACGTTAACATTTGTCAGACATGCCGTTCCGTTCAATGAAGCCACAATCGGTGCAACACTGAAGGTAGGACCTATTGTGTCTTTGAGTTTGATATATTGCTCAAATACCTTGTATTCATCGGTACATTCGTCAATTACCGCCCATTTTCGGCGTATTATCTTCTCTTTGAAGCAATTGCCATCCATATCTTGCGAAATAACATCATCGGTAAACGAAGTATATAAATTACACAGGTTTTCGCCTACTAATTGTGCATGATTATTGCCGTCGGCACCTTTAGCCAGATAAGTAAAACCTCCATACATAGCGCCTTCGTTATTTTCGACTATGTATTTAGAATCAGTATCATCCTGTGATGCTACGTCATCAAACTTGGCTTGAAGATCAAGTGGTGAATATTGATCAGCACAATCTAGATATACCATTTGTACAGGCGGAATTAAGTCATTCAGACCTTGCGCATTGAAAGTTAAAACTTGCTCACTTGACGTCTTATTGCCGGCATTGTCTGTGAATGTCCATTTTCTGACGATTTTCTTTGCACCACAACCTAAATCTGTTTCGGTATCAACAAAAAGAGCATTAAAATGGCTACAATTTTCGACCACTACAGGCGCTTTTGACACTACAAAAGGAGACATATTGTCATAGTGATCAGATGCGGTTTCGTTTTTGACGCTTTCAAAAAGGTGGCAAGCAAAAGATTGGTTAGCATATTTGTTTTTGACAGTAGGTGCCAGCTTATCTTCAACATTGAGTGTACTCCAACAAGAATTGCCTGAACATCTGTCAACAATCTTGATCATGTATGTTTGATTTACACCTAAGTATTTGATAGGGTTAGGTACGATATCTCCCGAGCTATTCATCACTACGAAATCAAAAAATCCTAGGTTGTTTGGTGCACTAGCAAGTATCATAGCGGGTGTTACAAGTATTTCACAATCTTTATTAACAGATGTGTTGATGGTTGAAATACATGATAATGATTCATATTTATACGGATGAATGGCAAACTCTTGACTATGTCTAGCACAACCATCATTGCCCCCACGAATCCTATATCTAACCGGTAAACTGTTCAAAGGCAGACCGTCAAAAACAAATACTCCATCATTGTTTGGTCCAGATACGTCAACCCAATTACTTCCGTCCCAACGTTCTAGGTAAAATTCAGGTGTATAAGGCAATCCACCTAATAATACGTCCACGTCAATCGAATATTTTTGGCCTTCGCAAACATAAATATTGGGTGGAATACCATTGAAAGCAACATCCATCAACATACACGACACCCCAAATGTAAATGCCTTGCAATCACTAGGAATCACCGTAGATGTTGTAGTGATAGAACCTTGAGTAAAATCCGATCCTGGGTCGATAACAGCAGGAACGTCGATCCACTTCGCACCATCCCATCCGACGACTCTCAATCCCATCAGCATGCTTGAAGTAAGAAATTCTATTTGTGATGAAGGATTCCAATGAAGTCTGATGTTAATAGGCGTATTTCCATCAATATCCCAGTATTCTGTCGCGCTGACATTGGTAATTTCTGGGATTTTTGAACTTCTTGAAAATGGAGCACCCGTCGGCAATGGCGACTCATTTGATCCTTTCAGAGATGTAGTTATTGCTATATCAGGATTGGCTCTAAAATAGGCTGCTGTTAAGGGTCCTGCAAAAGGGATAGAATCTACAGGTACCATTGTAATAGGTCCATAGACACCATTATCACCAACAGGGAAGGTAAATTCTCTATTGGAGTAATTGCGTACGTAGCCATCAACATGTGCTTTGTCAGAAGGATTTTGAGCTATCGCATTGCCGGAAAAGGCTAAATAGGTAGGATTGTTTCTTTTGGTTCCCACAATACCGGGCATGAGGCCATTACCGCCTACAGAAAAATTGTGGTTCTTGAAGACAACCATTTCTTTTGGCCCATGGACATATGCATTTCCTTTAGAGAGACTTTGCGCTTTCATAGTACATATCAATCCCGCCACTACACATATAAATGCAGTTAGATTTATTTTAATAGCGGAATTACGTATGTTTTTTATCAAAAGACCTTTTTCGTATTTTTACAATCAAATTATATCAAAGTCAATAAAATATTATTTCCGGATCGGGTTACTGTAACTGTTCTGCCTTCTGTTAATGATGTATTTGTTCCGAATGTATTCTCACCAAA
>JANMMV010000544.1:0-4430 GCA_031373565.1 Saprospiraceae bacterium | reverse complement strand
TTCATTTTGTGGCTTATCAACTCCACTAAATTCAAGATTAAGTTCTTTGGCAGCAGATTCTACTTCTTGCGCAATAAAACCAGTCTGTACAAGATTGGTGTTCCTCTCGTAATCTTTAGAAGAATCACCGTAGAATGCTTTTATTTTTCCTTTATCAAAAGTATAATCAACTGGTCGAAGTTTTTTAATAAATTCAAGTCCATATTTTGATGGTTGTACATTTTCTTTAAATCTACCATCAGACATCGTAGTCCAGCTAACTTGCCCACCGATGGTGGTTGTAATGGCATTTCCAATTCTAACTTGATTTGAGCTCGAAATCACAGTGCTGTCACCTAAAGCAATGGAATTAGTATAATTTGCACAATTTAAAAATTGTTTTGCACCAGTTCCTATAAAAATGTTTCCAGTTCCATTGGTGTTAAATCCTGCATTAGACCCTACTGCAACATTGTTGCTACCCATAGAACAGGTACCGCCAAAATGAGACCCAATATAGGTATTGTTTGAACCAGTGACATTATGAAATCCAGCTGCTGAACCAACCATGGTATTAAATTGTCCCGTTGTCGTTTTAAAACCAGCTGAATTACCAACAAAGGTGTTATAGAAACCATCTGTATTTTTATTTCCACTTGCTTCTCCTAAAAATACATTTGCATATCCGCTAGTTAAGTTTTTACCTGCATAATCACCAACCACAACATTTGAAATTCCTGTCTGAGTACTTTTACCAGCTTCATTGCCAATTACAATATTATTAAGATTATTGGGGTATTTTAAAGTTAATTTACCTTGAACGTGCAATTTTGAAGTCAAGTCTGGCCCACTAGTCCCAATGAAGACTCTATCATCATTTGTAATTTGAATTGGTGAGTTCAATAGCTGCCCCAAAGTAGTGCCGCCTTTTGCTACTATATTTTGACCCACTTGAATATCAGAGAGAGGTAAGTTTACCGCATTTGCCCCAGAAATACTGAGTGAATTGCCAGAAAGGATTAATGTTTGTATCTCATTAGTTGGATTGGAATCAGCGTCGTTAACATTGAGATTTAATGTGCCGCCACCGTTGGATAAAGTTAGGTTTCCAGGTAACGCATTGGTTGACAAAGTTTGAATTTCATTGGTTGGACTTCCGTCCTGTTCTTGGAATGTATTATTGATAGTAATGGAATTGCTACCAGCAGTCAGACCTATGCCAGGGCCCGATAAGATGTTTACATCCGTACCAGTGGACGAGTTTAAAGTAAGAGGCGATGCAGTACCCGTTACGGTCAAATTGGTGACAGCTGCGGAAGGCAATGATACAGAATTACTACCTGTGATTGATAATGAATTGCCAGAAAGAATTAATGATTGAATCTCATTGTTTGGATCGGAATCGGCATCATTCACATTGAGGTTTACTGTTCCGCCGTTATTTGAAAGTGTTAAATTTCCTGGTGTATTATTAGTAGAAATAGTTTGCAATTCGTTGGTTGCGCTTCCATCTTGCTCCTGGAATGTATTTGAAACAACGTATGGTGATCCTACTGTTCCAGCACCAGTAAGACTGATTCCAGTCCCTCCTATTGTGACGCCACCGACGCCATTAGCACCATTAGCGCCAGGAACACCTTGTATGCCTTGCGCTCCCTGAATTCCTTGTGGTCCCATCGGTAACTTTAATTCAAGTAGACTTATCTCAATACTGTTCACTTTTGATTGATTTGTTCCTGAATTCAAAGTGGTCATAGCTTTAAGTTCATAAGTTATATCAGCCAAAGATATATTTCCTACGATTTCATCTCTTATAATAAAAACGTGTGGGCCAAATTTAGAATTTACTAAGGCACTTGCATTTGTAACCGAAGTTGAATCAATAAGTGTATTAGCTCCTGCGCCAATTTTTCGATAAAGAAGCACCGTAGCGTTGTTAGGCGTTGTTCCTAATGTTCTAGTCAATGAAACTTTAGCATCTACTAAGATTGAAGTCGTTGCGGACGTAGGTGTAATAAATAATGTACCTATACTCAATGCGGTTGCAATGGTTGTAGGAAGTGCAGCGGATAGAGTTGTTGATCTAAGATATTTATGGTTGGCATTGGCATTTCCTGCACTACTTCCATTCGATGCACTCGTTATTCGGCCGAAGGCATCTACAGTTAAGTTAGTATTGGTATATGAACCTGCAGTTACTCCTGTAGTCTTTAATAAGGCACTGAGTTGACTATTGGTTAAATCTAGATCTATATGCCCCGTATCAATAATCGTAAAACCTACGTTAGCTGTATTATCAAGTTTTCTCCATTGATTGATACCATTATCATAGTAATAAAGCCCGCGAATTGCCTCTAGGGGATCCATTACATAAACCAAAAGCCCGTCTGCCGGACTGCTTATTCCTATTCGATCTGAATTTGTCATTCTAGGTATAAGAAGGCCTTTTCCAGTTGCATTAATATCCAATTTAGCAGAAGCATGTGGACTCTCTGTGCCTACACCTACGCTATTGCCAGTTACGACTTTTACTTGTGCATTTATTGAATCAATAAAAAGAAATTGAAAAGAAATTAAAAATGCTACATTAAAAATATGAAGGATCGTTTTCATGAATGAAATAGTTTTGATGTTAAAAATTGTTATTTAATACTTTGTTATATGCATAAAATAGAAACTTTGCGTAAGTGTGACAAAAATTACTTGAATAAATAGAATTATTGCTTAAAGTATAATTTAACGAACTGTAAAGTTCATAGTATTTAATAGCATGGATAATTTTTTTAAGATATTTTTTCAAAGTAGCTAATGTAACATAAGACAAATAATAAAAAACCCACTAATTATCTTTTATAATTAGTGGATTAAGAGTTAATATATGTATGGTATCTACAATTTGATATATTTGGTCTCCAAAATATTTTTATTGCGTCCTATAACTCCAATGTATAGCTGTTAAAATGCACAAAGAGCGCGCACTTGAAAAGTCTTGCATAAGGTCTTATTTGGTCCCTTAATTTTGTAAGTTCCACCGGTGTAAACATTAGGATTATCCGTTGGTGGACACGGGTAAAAATTAAATACGCTTGTTTGGCCTCCCGTAATTGTTCCAAGAGAAACCCCGTTTGAATCTTCCAACGTTACAGGGCAGCTTAAGAATGGATTTGCATTATTAATTGTTACCGTAACATGACAACAACCATCACCCGTGCTAACTGATGTCATTGAGAATGTAACAAGGCTACAACAATCTAAAGGTGCTAACTAAATAGCATTCTTTTCATCATGAATATCTTTTTGGCATGATGAAATAGTAAACGCAATAATTGCAATACATAAAAACAAAACATTTTTCATAAAATTAAATTTTAAGGTTTAGATAATTTGTCTGAGAATTATTTATAATTCTTTCATCACTTATAGAATACCAATTAACTAAAAGTGTGACATATTTTATTTAAATATTTTACTTTAAATAATCACTATGATTACTATTGCATTTTTCAATATCATTATCTAAAATATAAGAGTGCATAATTTAAAAATAGGTATGACGTGACATTATTTTAAATGTATTTATTTCTATATTTAAAAGGATAATTATTGTCACAGACATAGCACAGCGATGTTATATCAATATGTGATAAAATTGGCAGCGCTAATTACTGAAATATCTATTATGTAATTTACAATATTGAATTGTGGGCAAAATGGCGACAAAATGGTGTCATTATCGAAATTGAAAAATAGAAATTTTGGCCTGACAGAAGAGCAATTTGAATGTTATGCAAAGTCGGCGTACGAAGGTGATCCCATTTTCTTAAAAATACTGTTCGAAAACCATTTTGAAATTTGTATATCTTATTTAACAAAGTATATCAAGCTAAATGAAGATGACGCTAGAGATGCGTCAATGGCAGCGCTGATGGAATTTTGGGATAAATTGTTGAAAGCAAAAATAAAGTATGGTAACCTATCTTTTCTATTGACAAAAATGGCATTTCAAGCGCATGTAAAGTCCAGGTTACGTGAGAAACGATTAGACCTAAAGATTGTGATTAGCCTGTCCGAAACAGTACAAAATGAATACTGTGAAGAATGTATAAAAAAAGCTTTCTTAAAACTCAATGAAAACGAACGCAAATTGATTTCAACTTATTATGTTGACAATGTGACGATGGCTGCTTTATCAAAACTTGATAATGTAAAAGAGTTCACCTTAAGAAAGAGAAAGCAAAGAGCTGTTGAATTTTTAAAAAAAGAATTTTTCAAATTATACGACCCTTAAGCTACACGAGCGCTGAAAAAAACAACTGCAAATTTTTGTTAACTAATGTCTGTTAGTCCGAATGCAAAAGTGTATTCGGACTTTCTAATTTAATTAGCGCTAGAACTGGTGACGCGACTTCGATTCAAATATCCTACTAATAGTGCACAAAGTCCTAATAGAC
>JANMMV010000528.1:0-7756 GCA_031373565.1 Saprospiraceae bacterium | reverse complement strand
TTCAGTCCTAGTATTCCACCATCGCTCATAAATGATGGCGTTTGACTCGTCACCCCAAGCAATACCAGCAAAACGGAGCTTCGTCTTATTCATCACGGTGGGTTCGGAAGTAAATGGAGCATCTTGCGACATAACATAATCTCTATGTTCAACTTCGATAGCGGGATCTCCAGCATCTTGCGCTTCTGCCCATACTAATGTTGAAGGCTTGTCTGCGCGCCATTGTACGGACCTAGGACCTTTGCGTACTGCCATAAACCCTTTTGGAAGGTCTTCAATCAACGGAACCTTGTAAAAAGTCTTGATAAATTTGCCACTTTGGTCGATAATATTGATATCAGTGGGAAACGAACCATAAGTGACAATATACGAAAACGGGCGCTTAATTTCATAGGTTAAGTAGTAACTACCGTCTGGAGCCGGGCTAATGGCAGCATACATACCAGCTTTTTGGAAAGGCGACATCTTACCATTCATATCGACACGAGAAATCTCAGAAGTCGCTAAGATTTCAAAATTTTGTTCGTCATATGGGCTTTTCAATAAATCTTGATATGTTCTATTTTGGGCTTTTTGCCCATCATTTTCAGTTATGGTTGGACCAGAAGGTGCTTGGATTCTAGTGTCAATAAGTTGCTTCCGATTTTTGACAATAGAGGTAAACAGAATTGACTTATCGTCTTTAGCCCACACCATGACATTTGAAATATTGGCATTGACGATCGCAGGTGTTAGTTTTTTAGCAACGGCTGATTGCAAATCAAGAAGCCATATTTCGATTCCTTCTTTGGTGGTATGGGTAAAGGCCATTTTTGTTTGGTCATTTGACCAACCCATATTTCCAAGAAACGCTGGTTTTGGTAGTCCTGACACTTGCACTTCTTGGTTAGTAACGATATCAAGTACTTTAAGATTGGTGATGTAGGTAGAGCGACTGGGTCCATTTGTAACTGGATTTACCCGAATACCCGCAAGTTTCATTTCTGGTGCGGACATCTCCTGGATACTTTTGTAACTATCGCGATAGGTCAAAACGGCTTGCGTTGCTGCACTATTTAGCCTGATACCTGGTGCAGGTTTTGCGTCGGCTAACGCAAAAATATCGTCCGATGGCTTTTGGTACGGGAAATCTGATTGTCCAAATACTACTGAAGATTGAAATATCATTATAAATATGAACCATTTATTTATCATAATGGCCTAAGTTTAATTTACTGTAGGAACTAATATTAGCGAACGCAAAAATACGCATTTATGGGTTAATACTTGCGACAAATTTCAATATATGTATAACTTGAAGGCACAAATATTAAACAATTGATTTAAAATTCTTTACATATTATAATAGTTTACCATAAATTAATTTTCACTTCATATTAGCTACTTATTGACAAACTAACCTATACGACATATTGACTAACATTTTGTAACTAACTAGGATTTTGGTCGGCCTATTTTCATACATTTGTCGCTCAACATTCATTTAACATGAAATATCTTCACTTTATTTTCGCAACTATCATCATCATTCAGGTTGCCTGCAAATCAGAACCCAAAGCAGGTACTACTTCATCCGATCCAAAAAAAACAGCTTTAATTAACGAAAATCTTGATAACTATCAGAAGGATCCTTCTGACGCCAATTATTCTCAACTGATGAAAGTCTACGGAGAAGCAATTGTCGTTGAAGAAAACAAGGACAATAAAGTTGGCCTTCTTGTCGCTGCCATCAAAGAGAGTGAAAAGGCAAAAAAACACGAAATGGCTATGACATTTGGCTTTGAATTGATCAAAAATGATCCGCTCCATCCTACATCAAAGGCTTACTTTGGCTTTTTGGCTGATCGAATGAAAATGAAGCAAAAGGATGACATTGCTGCCATGATTACGGCGGGATACTTACATAATTTCGGCACCAAAGGCGAAAACGAAAAAATCATGATTTCTTTACCTTCATGGCACAAAGATCCCGAAACTTATCTCAAAGAAGCCGGTCAGAAAATATTTATTAACCCTGATCTAAACGGTCAAAACATGGAAGCCACTCGAAATTATGTAGACCTTTGCGAAGCCTATGCAGTAGGTTTTTCTAAAAATCCAGAGACGCCAGAATATCTCTTCAAAAGTGCAGAAATGGCAAGATCTATTAATGACCTTAACAAAACACTGAGCATCTACGAATGGATTATTAAATATTATCCTGATCACAAGCACGCACCGATGTGCCTTTTTCTAAAGGGATTTACTTTAGAAAATGAATTTAAGAAATACGATCTTGCCAAAACGTGCTACAATACTTTCTTACTGAAATATCCTGCCGACCCGATGGCAAAAGATGTCAAATTTCTGCTGCAAAATCTAGGAAAAGCTGATTCTACAATTATCAAAGGATTTGACAACAAGTGATTAACGACCTGCTTCTTTATCACCTAATGAGTAACTTCCTATAAGGTTTCTTAATAGACACGCTGAATGACAGGTCAAATCTGCCCCACCTTATCTTCCACAATCTTCATGACAAACTCAAACTGATCTGTAATCGAAAAATGAGTATTATCGAGTAAAATTGCATCATCTGCTCTACGAAGTGGGCTGTCACTCCGATTTTCATCGATATTGTCCCGATGTGCAAGATTAGCAATTACTTCGCGAATATCGGCAGCTTGATTCTTGGAGATAAGTTCGTCGTAGCGACGTTGTGCACGGACCATCGGATCAGCAGTGACAAAAATCTTTATGTCGGCATCTGGAAAAACAACTGTTCCAATATCCCTACCATCCATGACTATACCTATAGTTCCAGACATTTGTCTTTGCTCATCAACAAGCTTTCTCCTAACAGCAGAGATGGCGGCAACCTCACTTACTAATTCGGAAACTAGCAAAGTTCGGATCTCATTCTCTACATTGCTACCATTGAGAAAGGTAGTATTACGTCCCGCGATATTCTGAAAAGTGATATTGATCCGATCCAAAGACTCACTCACCTGCTCATCATTCTCAATATTTATACTATGATTGATAAAATAAAAGGTAACAGCCCTGTACATAGCGCCTGAGTCTACAAATACATACCCCAATGCCTTGGCAACATGTCGAGCCAATGTAGATTTACCACATGACGAGTAACCGTCTATGGCTATGGTTAATGGTGGGTAATGCTTTGTATGTAACATAAGTGAAATGATGCGCGCAAAAATAACAAAGTCTTGCAATCTAAATTCAATTGCAAGACTTTGTTTTTCCAAGTATAGAAAACTAAGCTATCTTTTAACTCTTTGGAGATTAATATTCTTCTTCATTAAATAAGAAGTCATCTTTCCGAGGATAATCAGGCCAAATGTCCTCCATAGACTCGTAGATTTCGTACTCATCATCAAGTTCTTGAAGGTTCTCGATCACCTCGAGCGGTGATCCTGATCTGATAGCATAATCTATCAATTCGTCGCGAGTAGCAGGCCATGGTGCGTCTTCAAGGTTATGGGCCAATTCTAGTGTCCAGTACATATTGCTGAATTAAAAATTTTGTTTTTTGACTAATAAATTTGTTTTGCGCTTGACTTTACTAAACGCTCGATTCTACAATAATATTACATTGATAAAAGTTCCGATATATGCATTTATTTTTTTTAAATGCATAGAAGCTTATTAAATGATCAACATTGCATCGCCATAACTAAAGAATCTATACTTTTCCTTAATTGCTTCTTGATACGCATCCATAATCAATTCAAAACCGCCGAAAGCAGCGATCATAATAATCAAACTTGTCTTAGGCAAGTGAAAATTAGTGATCATAGAGTTAGCAATACTGAACTCGTGTGGAGGGAAGATAAACAAGTTAGTCCACCCTGCAGAAGGCTTTAATTGGCCTGTAGCTGAAACAGAGGACTCTATTGTCCGCATTGAAGTAGTTCCGACAGCACATATACGTTTGTTGTTTTCCTTTGCTCTATTTACCATTTCTGCAGCACGTTCTGGAATACTGTAGTACTCTGCATCCATCTTGTGCTTGGATAAGTCTTCTACATCTATACTTCTGAAAGTTCCTAAACCTACGTGTAAAGTAACTTCTGCCAGCTCAGTACCTTTGATTTCCAATCTTTTCATCAATTCGCGAGAGAAATGCAACCCCGCGGTGGGCGCTGCGACAGCACCAGTCTCTTTTGCATAAACTGTCTGATATCGATCGATATCCGATTCTTCGGGTTGCCTAGTGATATACTTGGGTAGTGGCATACTCCCTAGCTGTCTTAGCACAGCTCTGAATTGCTCATCAGTACCATCAAAGAAAAATCTGATTGTCCGTCCACGAGAGGTCGTATTGTCAACCACTTCAGCTACTAAGATATCGTTGCCTTTTTCATCTGCAAAGTATAACTTGTTTCCTACACGGATTTTTCGAGCAGGATCAACAAGAACATCCCACAACTTAGCGTCTACGTTCAGCTCACGAAGCAAAAATACTTCAATCTTAGCACCAGTTTTTTCTTTTTTGCCGTACATTCGAGCAGGAAAAACTTTGGTATTATTGAAAATTAAGGCATCACCGTCATCAAAATAGTCAAGCACGTCTTTAAAAATTTTATGCTCAATGGTACCGGTTTTTCGATCTACGACCATAAGCCTAGATTCATCTCTCTCTGGGGAAGGATACTGTGCGATCAAGTTTTCTGGGAGGTCAAACTTAAATTGTGAAAGTTTTGTCTTCATATGTATTGAATGTTATAAAACGCTTTTAGCGCACAAAAGTATAAATCTTTATACGTTTATCAACATCTTATTCATTTTCAATCAAAAAAAAATTTAAATCACGACCATTTCATAACGAAAAGGGACTAGCTCCTGAGCGTGATCATATCGTTTATTGTTGATTGTAGATAAAATACAGCCCTTTATCTAATGTTTTGAGCTGTTAAGCCGATCTATTGTATCTTGTGATTGTTTTCTAGATCGAAGTAATAGTTAAGATAGCTAATGAAATTATTTTTAAAAATAACCTGGGAAAGCTTCATGCAAGCTTGGGGATCACTTCGCAGCAATAAGATGCGGACTTTTCTCTCACTTCTGGGCATTACCATAGGTATATTCTGCATTATTGCTGTCAAATCAGCGGTGGACTCACTGCAAGATAATATCGTCAGCGGTTTTAATGAATTAGGATCGGATGTCATCTACATCGACAAAATGCCGTGGAATGAAGATCCTAATCAAAACTACTGGAAATACAAGATGAGACCAAATCCGTCCTTTGATGACTATGAATCCATCAAAAAAAAGGGAAAACTAGCTACCGATGCTGCCTATTGCGTTTTTACAGGTGGCAGGACGATCAAATTTATGTCAAATGCTGTCGCGAATGCTTTTATTATGGGCAGTACCAATGAATATGCTAATCTTCAAAATCTTAAAATTCAGGAAGGCCGGTATTGGACGCAATCAGAATATGAAAGCGGGTCTAACAAAGTGATTTTGGGCAATAAATTATATAACGAATTGTTTGGTGGGCTTAATGGCGTAGGCCGTGAAGTCAAGCTATTCGGTCAAGATTATCAAGTAATAGGGTTTCTAGAATCTGAAGGCGATAATGTGTTCAATTTTCTTAATTTTGATGAAGTGATATGGGTAGGATTCAAAAATGTAAAGAGATTTGTCAATACTAATGAACAATCGCAGATAGGTCGCTTACTAATTGTCAAAGCTGCAGAAGGATCTGATTTAACAGAATTGAAGGGTGAAACCGCACAAATTATCAGGGCAAGCCGCCAATTGAAACCCCTAGAACAAGATAATTTCGCACTCAATGAGTTATCCATGCTATCACAAGTATTGGACAAGGTATTTGGCGTTATTAACATAGCAGGTTTTGTCATTGGTTTTTTCTCACTGTTGGTCGGTATGTTTAGTGTCGCCAATATTATGTTCGTATCTGTCAAAGAAAGAACGCCCATCATAGGTATCAAAAAAGCAATCGGCGCCAAACGTTACGTCATCTTATTAGAGTTTCTAATCGAATCAGTAGTACTTTGTATGGTAGGCGGGATCATTGGGTTGTTACTGGTCTGGATGATATTGACTGGTGTATCGTCAGTATTGCCTTTTGCACTAAAACTATCGCTTACCAACTTGTCGATCGGAGTTACTGCTTCGGTTGTTGTCGGCATAATAGCAGGTGTCGTACCAGCGATCCAAGCTTCCGGCATGGATCCAGTAGAAGCAATAAGAAGTTAACAGTTGAGTAAAATTGCTCCTAAATTATGAGTGTGCCAAATCCTGTCTGGTCTTGCAATTGCTCCAATGGAGCAGAAATGTACTCAATATTGTGAAAAACAAGATTATCTATCACTGCAAGATCGATTCCGACCACTTTATCTCCATTTGTACATATTGCATCCAATTGGTTCAAAACCAGCTCAATATCTTCCTGTTCTGCCGTAATAAGTATGATTCGAGGCGTCGCAATACTAACTACAAAGTCTACTAAATCTTCTCCCGCCCTCCATTTGCGACGTGGATTAGATAAAACCAAACTAATTACTTTAGAATCTAGACCTGACTCAGGATAATGGTACAAAGATGTTTCTAGCCCTAATTGATCAAAATGGGATGCCAATTGTTGGCCAAGAGTTCCTAAGCCAAGAATGCCTAGCCGCGTCCGCATCTATTAAATATTTTCTGTCGCTGCAGCAGTCTGATGGTAGGCGTGCCAAAGTTCATAAAATTCTGGTACTATATAATTACTGTAGGCACAGGTTGAATTAAACATGACGACAATGCCAAGATTCTTGGACCTATCATACGCAATTTCTGATCGAAATCCATTGACCAATCCGCCATGATAAACATAATCGCCAAAAGTCGTTTTTATTATTCTCCATCCTAGACCGTAGTGACACTGCACAAATCCAGGCCAGTGATTGAAATATTTATCATCGTTTGAAGTATTGACTTGTGGCGTAAAAGCTATATCAAAAGCCCGAGCATCAACAGCTTTGCTGTGCCCCATGATTGCGTGAAGCCATTTTTTCATATCCGAAAGATTAGAATTGACACCCCCAGCAGATGCCACATTGTAGTAATGAGGTCTGAACGGTATCTGCACAAAACCTGCTCTTCGACCACAATACTTATGACCATGGCAGACATTCTGTTCCAAGGACAACTCTTCAAATGTCGCAGAAGAATGACGCATCTGAAGTGGCTGAAATATAAAGTGCTCTAGTGCTTGGGCGTACGACATACCAGTAGCAGCTTGAATGACCCGCTCTATCAAACCAAAAGCAGCATTTTGATAAGCATAGGATTTTCCTGTACTATCTCTTGGAGTCAACTTATTGAGCTGTTTAATCAAGGTTGCCATAGACTGGTTGTCATCGACCAAATTAGAAAACGAATGCTCTGACAGCCCAGAAGAATGAGACATGATATGTTTAACACGAAGAATATGATCTTTAGATTTGGCTTTTAGAGTCAACTCTGGGATATAAGTTGATAGTGGGTCATTTAGGTCTATTTTACCTTGAGATACTAGTAATCCAGTCAAAACACCTGCGAATCCTTTCGAAACGGAGCCGATTCTAAACACGGAAGATGAGTCGATCGCTTGATTATCATATCTGCCTTTGGTACCAAATTGAGTCTCATAGATAACTTCGTCATCCTTAATAATAGCAATAGCCATACCTGGACACTCGTTTATACCCAACTTGTTGACAAGATGCGCTTCAAACAATCTATTAAAGGTAGTATCTATTTG